>CANFJD010000005.1 GCA_947447315.1 Fimbriimonadaceae bacterium | reverse complement strand
CGGCCAGCACGTTAGACACCCAAATTCTCGGCGCGGCCAAGATTGCGGAAGCCCTGGCGGTGACGCTGTACACCGGGATTATTAACGAATCCACTTTCTTTGCCGGACTCGCCGATGACGATAAGGACTACTTCCGCGCCGCTCGGGACGAAGAGAAGTACCACTACGACTTGCTGAAATCGGCCACGGGCGGCACCGATGCCCCGACGACCTATTACTTCCCGGCTGGCACGTTTGCCAACACCGCCACCACGCTGACGGTCCTGATCACCCTCGAAGAGGCGTTTATCGCCGCTTACCTGGTGGGAGTCAAGCTGCTTTCGTCGAGCAGTCTCCGGGTTTTGGCCGCCCAGATCATGGGCATTGAGAGTGACCACCGAACCCTCGCCCGTATCATCGCTGACGAGCAAGGTTTAGCCACGGTGACCGGTCTCAGCGGCACGGCCGAATCGACCACGCCCCCCAACAATAACGTTTACGAACGCACCTATGGCCTTTCCACGCTGGATCAAGTTAAATGCACTGAAACCGTTCTTCGACGCGGCCACCGCAACCACAGCGGGCTATTCGGTCTCCAGAACGTTCAATCCCGCCTATGCGCCGACGTTCCCTGGCCTCAAGGGAAATCCACCGGCTTAACCCGGTCCCACCGACATCCGTCTTCCATCCGCCCGGCTCTCCCCAGCCGGGCATACCTCTTCAATCGGTGCGTTCCACCAGTAAATAGCGAAGACTCTTGGCTTGCTGGATGACCACCAGACTCAGTGCCCGGTCTCCTTCGGCGCGGAAAGATTTTCGTAAGGCGTCGGCGTCCACGCCAGCGCCCCGTTGTTTCACCTCTTCGATAAACGCGCCGAGCTGACGAAGCGTGGTTTGTACCAGTTTTCGATCCGGCTTCAAGAACTCCGCCACGTGGTATCGACGCCACCAAACGGATTCGGTCAGATCTCCCGTGAGGTAGCCCGCCTGGTCTCCGATAGGGCGAAGATCGCCTTGCATCAGCGATCCCCAAGCGTGGGCCCGAACGGCGGCGGCGTCCACATCGTACAGAAACTCCCCGGGAGTCGACGTGGGTTCAAAGTGGCGCTCGGAACGGGCCAGTCGGTCGCCATTTTCCACTCGAACGGCAAATGTGCCTGGTACCGCCTGGGGTCCAAAGCTAACCAGCGCCTCTTTGCATTCCCGGCGGTGGCTGACAAATTCGGTGCGAGGTCCGTAGCGAGCCAACTCCTCGTCCCGCTGCATTGGGGAAAGCTTGATCAGTCCGAGCTGGACCTCCCGCGCGAGATCGACGATTTTCGAGGGGTCGGGAGCGAATTCGGATCCCGTGGTAGACCGCACTCCACTCTGTCGACGTGCCGGATCCACGAAAACAAACGGTCCCCACGGAGCCGCGGAAAAGCAGTCTTCGGTACGGACTTCGGCTTCTCGCTCGTAAACCGCCAGGTTCCAGCGCGCGCAATCGGCCCTCTCGGGGTCCAGCTCGTAGGCTCGCACCGGGCCGCGAGCCGCGAGGGCGATGGTGTCGGCCCCGATGCCAGCCGTGAGATCATGCACCCACTCTCCCGCCGGAAACTGGACGGCGTGGAAATCGGCGACGGGTTCGGCGGTCGCTTGTTCGAGGGCTTCGCGAACAAAGATCATCTCAGCCGCCCGGGTGAACTTTGCCTGGGCTCGCTTGCGCAGTTCTCCCTGAGCGATGGCCCACGCGGCAAGCTCGGGCCCAAAGATTTTGCCTAACCGGGCGAGATTGGCGGGGCTCATCGCCAATCCTTCGGCCGCCGCTAATGCCTCCCTTCGCTTATCCACCAACCATAGCTTACATCCCGGCTCCGAACGCCCCGACGGTAACCTATCCCTATGGCGACCACTCCCGAAACTCGGTCCGTAGTGGATGTTGCCATCGATCCCCGTAGCGGCGGAAAAGACGCCATCTACACCTACGCCGCGCCCGCGGGAATGCAGCCCGGTGACGCCGCCATCGTCCCGCTGGGAAATCGCAAGTTGCTGGGTTACGTCGTTCGCTGCTACGAGGCTGATGAAGATCACTTGGGCTTCCGGTTCGACCAGTTGAAAACGGTGATCGAAACCGTAGAAGGTCTGCAGGTCCCTCCCATCTTAATGGAAGCGGCCCACTTCACGGCCGATCGCTACCTTTGTCCGCTCCCGAGTGCGCTGGCTCCGGTCGTGCCGCCGGGAGCCAAGGATCGCCTGGCGACCGTGTGGCGACCCGTTTTAGGAGCCGATTTGACCGGCCTCTCCCCGGTGCGCCGCGAAGTATTGCGCGCCATCGACGACGCCGGCGGCGAGCTGATGGAGCTACCCGTCAAACCCTTACCGGAAGGCACCCAGCGGCACCTGAAAGATTTGCAGAAGCTGGGACTCCTCACGAGCCACCGCGTCCTGAAGCCGTTTCGAGAGGCGAAATCGAAGGAGAAACTGTACCGATTGATCGCCGATTCGGCGCGGATCGAGGAATTCCTCCTGAAGGAAGGTCGCAAGAAACCAGCCCAGGCGTTGGTCCTCATCACGCTGCAGGAAGCCCCGCGCACTGGGTTGCGGAGCTCCGAAATCCGGGCGATGGCGGCGGTGACGGAAGCGACGGTGAAATCGCTGGTCACCGCGGGATTGCTGGAGGTCGCGGGCGAAGATTCCGACCCAACTACCGCGCCTCCCATGCCAAATGTGGCCCAGGGTTTAGCGATCGCCGCGCTTGAGGACGCGGTGAAATTCCGCCAGCCGCAAGGATTCCTGCTCTTCGGCGTCACGGGAAGCGGCAAAACGGAGGTGTTTCTGCGGGCCGCCGCCGAGGCTTTACGACAAGGGCGACGGGTGCTCTATCTGGTGCCAGAAATCACGCTGGCGGTGCAGGCGATTTCGCAATTGCGCCGCCGATTTGGAGCAACGGTTTCCGTTTTGCACTCCGAAATGTCGGCCGGAGAACGGCTGACCGCATGGTCCGACATCCGCGACGGACGAACAGCAATCGTGTTAGGACCGCGTTCGGCGGTGTTCGCCCCCATTGATGATCTCGGGCTGATCATCGTGGATGAAGAGCACGAGCAGACCTACAAACAAGACAACGTGCCCCGGTACCACGCCCGCGAAGTGGCAAAGTTTCTTAGCGAGCGGCACCAGTGCCCCTACGTTTTGGGGAGCGCCACGCCCAGCGTGGAGAGCTATTACCGCGCCGAAACCGAGGAATTGAGTCTGCTGAGCCTGCCCCGCCGCGCCGCCGAAGCGCAGTTACCGACCGTCCAGATTTGCGATTTGGGAGAGGGCTACCGCGCAGGATCAGCCCAGATGTTCGTGCCGGACTTGGCGGATGCGCTTCAAGGTGCCCTGGATCGCCAAGAGCAGGCCATCCTGTTTTTGAACCGACGCGCTTACGCCCCGTTCCTGATGTGCCGCGATTGTGGCCACCAGTGGATGTGCCCGCACTGCAGCGTATCGCTGAGTTTTCACCGTGGCATCAAACGGTTGAAGTGTCACCAGTGTGGCTACCAAGAGTCGCCACCGGAAAGCTGTCCCGCCTGCTCGCACACCCGAATTGCCCCGTTCGGCATCGGCACCGAAAAGGTGGAAGAAGCCCTGCGGGAGCAGTTTCCCACCGCCCGCGTGGCCCGATTGGACCGCGACGTCGTGCAGCGAAAGGGCGCACTGGAAGAGATTCTTTCCGGCTTCCGCGCGCGTGAGCTAGATTTCCTCGTGGGCACCCAGATGGTGGCGAAAGGATTGGACTTTCCCTGGGTGACCGTGGTCGGCGTCATCGCGGCGGATGTTTCACTGAACCTGCCCGATTTTCGCGCCTCGGAACGTACGTTTCAGCTCCTGAGCCAAGTTTCGGGCCGAGCCGGACGCTCGACGCGACCGGGCAACGTTTTCATTCAAACATTCAATCCCGAGCATTCATCGGTCGTGTTTGCCAAGGAGCACAACTACGTGGGCTTTTACGACTGGATACGGTCGGAGCGGGATGCCGCGCAATATCCACCCTACTGCCGACTCATCAACATCACCGTGGCGGGCGCAAACCGCCCCCAAGTAAAGGCGGCAACGGCGGATTTAGCCCAGCGACTCACCGCCGAGGCGGTCGATTACATCGGCCCCGCCGATTGCGTGCTTGAGCGTCTCCAAGAAAAATGGCGTCGCCACTTGATGATTAAGCTACCAACCGACGCCAGTTTGGGCCGCGTGAAGATTGCTCTCAACGGCTACGAACCGGCGGGCGTAAACGTAACCGTGGACGTGGACCCATACTCTTTGATGTAATGAAGCCGAAGGTTTACGTAATGTGGTTCCGCAACGACCTGCGGCTGCGTGACAATTTGGCGTTGGCCTTGGCGGCGAAACTTGGGCCGGTGATTGGCCTGTACTGCTGGGAGCCCCGGTTTGATGGCGAGACCGATTTTGAGTTTCCCGCCGTGGGAGCGTTTCGGCGACGATTTATTCTCGAGTCCGTAGCCGATCTTCGCGCCGAACTGGCGGCGGAAGGCGTGCCGCTTTACTTCCGCGAGGCCGAACCCGCTGACGCCATCGACGAGCTGTCGGAGGAATACGACATCCAGGCGATTTATGCCCAAACTGAGGTGGGTCCGGATGAAACCGCCGCCCTCGGCAAGGTTCAGCAACTGGAAATACCGGTTCGGCTCAGCGATGGTTGGACCATGGTCCACCCCGAAGACCTTCCCTATCCGCTCAAGCACCTCCCCATCCTTTTCACCAACTTCCAAAAGGACATCGAACGGAAAATGGTGATTCGGCGGCTAAAGCCGCTTCCAGAATTCTTGCCGGTTCCCACGCTTTTGGATCTGGGAGAATTGCCCGAGTTGCCGCCAGAACGGTCACCATTTCCGGGGGGCGAGAAGGCCGGTTTAGCTCGCATTCAGCATTACCTATGGGATTCGGGCCGCGTGCTGACCTATAAAGCCACCCGCAACGAGATGCTGGACCCCGAGTCCGGCACCCGATTCTCCGCCTACTTGGCCCACGGTTGCATCTCGCCGCGGCAGATTTTCCACGAAATCCAGAAGATTGAGCCCGCCAGCGAGAGCGCATACTGGGTGATTTACGAGCTGCTGTGGCGCGACTTCTTTCACTTCAATTTTCGGCGTTACGGTCGGAAGATGTTCAAGATTGGCGGGATAAAAGGTTCCACCCAGTTTTGGAACCAGGATCGCGAGTTGTTTGAAAAATGGTCCACCGGAACGCTGGAGGTTCCCCTGGTGGACGCGGCAATGCGCGAGCTCCGGGCCACCGGTTACCAGAGCAATCGCGCCCGTCAGATAACGGCCAGCTACTGGGCGAAAGACTTGCAGCAAGATTGGCGAATCGGGGCCGAGTGGTTCCAGTCGATGCTGGTGGATTACGATCCCCACTCCAACTGGGGAAACTGGCAATACGTAGCCGGAGTCGGAAACGACGCAAGAAGCGATCGCCGGTTTAACCTAGCCATTCAGGCCGAAAAGTACGATCCCAATGGAGAATTCGTAACCCAGTGGCTAGGCAAGTTAGATCACTGACTCGCACCCTTGGTGGTCCAAGGGGGTCTCCCGCGCCCGGCAGTTCTTAACTCCCACTTCTCCGATAAGAGCAATATTTTTTACCTTGATCCAGAAGTAATGGGATCGGTTCGTCTAATCCAATGGATGAAAACAGGTTATTTGATTGCTTAACATTGGTGGGATTACTGACCCTTTGTGGACCAAGCGGGTCTCCCGCGCCCGGCAGTGGTAACTTCACGGTTGGCTAAGAATATGAAGATGGACGACCTAGAATTCGGCCAGCAACGCCTGTATCGGAACGCTCTGCCTCATTTGGAAAATGGCGGACGCAGCTATTTCATTACGCTCAAGGCAACCCGAATTCTGACTCACGATGAGCGAACCAATTTAGTGGAGATCATTCGGCAAGGGGCTGAGATTCGGATTTTTGATCTCTTCGTTGGAGTGATCATGCCGGATCATGTTCAGGTAGTAATCCGGCCCCGGCCGGATGAGGTCGGAAAACATCGGTCGATTGACTCCATTGTTAAGTCATGGAAGAGCCTCTTCGCGCGGAAGACGGGACAGAAACAGGTCTTTCAAACCGAGCAGTACGATCGGGTGATTCGCCATGCCGAATGGGCCGATACAACGCGGTACATTCGCGCTAATCCAATGGTCGCAAACCTAGCAGAGCGGCCCGAAGACTATCCCTGGTACTTCGAGGGAAGTTTCGAGGATCCTCGAGCTTAACGTGGCTAACCCTGCCGGGGACGGCAGGGGACCACAATTTGGACTTGGCTAACCCCGCCGAGGACGGCGGGGGACCACAAATCCGAAATCTTCTTTAGCTTACGATGCCGAGCGGAGGGGTGGTTTTCCAGTTGCCGCGGGTGAAATCGGGGAAATCTACGCTGCGGCCGCGATTCTTTACCGACTTCTCACTGAGCGGACCGACCACCGACCAGCTGGCGCCGTCGTAGACGTCCTGATCTAGCGGTTCGCCGTTGCGCAGGCAGTAGATGGTGCGCCACCACATCAGGAAGTCCATGCCTCCGTGACCACCGTTTCGCTTGGATTCTTCGCCCATGCGCTTGAACAGTGGGTGCTCGTACTGATCATAGAACTTCTTCAGGCCGTCGCCTTCGGTCCAATCGTCGGCGCTGCCATCCAGCGCAAGGCGGTCGGGATAACCACCCCACACGCCCTTCGTTCCTTGAATTAGGTTCAAGCGGTTATAAGGCCGGGGCAGTTGTTCGTCCCATTGAACCATTAAGGTTTTGCCGTTCACGGTGCGGATGATGCTGGTGTTGATGTCGCCGCACACGAACTTGAGGCCGTGGTGGGGGTGTCCGACCGGATAGTGCTCCTTGGCGTATGTTTCGCGCACGCGAGAATTGCTACTGACCGAACTCATGAAGTCGAACCGGTCGCCGCGGTTGATGCTCATGTACTGGGCGACGGGGCCGAGGCCGTGAGTGGGATAGAGGTTGCCGTTGCGCTTGGTGTATTCCAGCGTTCGCCAGCTACCGGTGCCATGGCCAACTTCGTTCATTTGACCGCGAAGATCGTGAATGTAGGCGCCTTCGCCGTGCAGCAGTTCGCCCAGCACGCCTTGCCGCACCATGTTCAAAACCATTAATTCTTCCCGTCCGTAGCAGACGTTTTCCATCATCATGCAATGGCGCTGGGTCTGCTCGGCAGTGTCCACCATGTCCCACAGATCATCAATCGTGGTCGCCATCGGCACTTCCACAAATGCGTGCATACCCGCGCGCATGGCGGCAATGGACATGGGAGCGTGCGTTACCCAGGGAGTCGCGATGACGACGATATCGATATCATCCCGCTTCACCATGTTGAGGTAGTCCTTATCGCCGTTGGTGTACAAGGTCGGAGCAGGGCGACCAAGATCGGTGCATTGCTTCACCGCCGCATTGGCGGAAGGGAGGTGAGGATCGCAAATCGCCTTGATCTCGACGCCTTCCAGCCGTAGGTGCGAATAAACGTGGCCCGAACCACGGGCGCCGACGCCGATGAAGCCCACCCGCACCGTCTTCAGCGGGGCATGACGGAGCCCCGCCACCGATTTGCCCTTCTGGTTTTCTCGGTTGGTAGCTCCGGCAACCGACGCCAAAGCCAGGGAGGCGGTGGACAGTCCGGTCGCCAGCAGTAAATCGCGACGATTGATGGTGGGTTCGCTCACAAGTGTGGTTCTACCTGTTCGTTCTGGCGTCGTGTGTTTGATTTTCTTCGCACGGGAAAGTGAACGACCGGAGACCTTCACACAAGGCGAATCCCATAATGCGGTGTGAAACTCAAACCGCCCATGGTTCGGAGCGATTTTGCCTCGCTCACCATCGATGAATTGGACCTCACCAACGGCGGACTCATTAGCCAATCTGCCTCGGAGCGGATCAATCTGGCGGGACGCGAACTCACAAATTTATCTGTTAATCAGGCGACCTTTGCCGGTTCGAACTTCTCCGGTGCGCAGTTTCGGCGGGGACAGTTTTGGGATGTGACGTTTACCGACTGCGATTTTGCCGGGGCCAATTTCACCGAGGCGGGATTTCACCGGGTCCTGTTTCGCGACTGCCGATTGGTCGGCACCCATTTCGAAGAATCGTCGCTCAAGCACGTTTCATTCGCATCGGGTCGGGCGGAATCGGTGGGATTTCGGTTTTGTGAACTAGAAACCGTGGCATTCTCGGCGCTGGTTTTGCGAGATGCCGACTTTTCGCGCGCCCGCCTTACCGATGCGGCATTTGAGCGCTGCGATCTCACGGGTGCCGAGTTCGATCAGGCGACCCTATCGGGGGTGGATCTGCGAAGTTCGTCGCTGGTCGGAATTGCTCGTCTGGGCAGCTTGGCGGGAGCGACCATCGACTCCGTCCAACTCGTCGAATTAGCCCCTCGGATGGCAAAAGAACTCGGATTGCGGGTTGTCTAGCTGGACGCGAGCAACGCCCTTAGCCCGACTTCCAGCGGAGTGAAGGATCCGGGTTCGTAAGCTTGCAACCGAGACACATCGGCGCGGGAGACCTTGATATCGCCCGGGCGAGCGTCGCCGTAACTGACGTAGGCAGGCTTGCCCGTGATCGATTGCATGGTCTCAATCAGTTGGTTTAGCGTGCGCGAAGTACCGGTGCCAACATTCATCAGCGTCGGCGCATCGGAATCTTCCACCAATCGACCGATCAACGCGGCCAGGTCTCGTACATAGACGAAATCGCGGGACTGCTCGCCATCTCCGTAAATCGTGATCGGCTTTCCGGCGGTCAGGCGATCGGCGAAGATGGAGATGACGCCGGAATAGGCCGAAGTGGGGTCCTGCCGCTCGCCGTAGATGTTGAAAAAGCGAAGCGAAGTGGGCCGTAACCCGTGCAACCGCGCGTAGGCGATGAGCGCAAATTCTCCGGCTAACTTATCGATCCCGTACGGAGAAGAGGGGTCGGGATAGTCAGTTTCGGAGTGAGGATTCGGGTTTTCTACCGGATAAACCGCCGCGCTGCTAGCGTAAACGATCCGTGACACCCCGGCCACGCGCATGGATTCCAGCAACTGCAGCGTCGCCACGTAATTAATCTGATGCGAGCCCAAAGGATCTTGCACCGATTTCGGAACGCTCACCATGGCAGCAAGATGCACCACCGAGGTGACATCGGTTAGGAATGAGGGCAATCGCTCAGCGTCAGTGAGATCGCCTTCAATGAACTCAAGATCACCGGAAAGGTGAGCGAGGTTCTCGATTTTGCCGGTGGCTAAATTGTCCAACACCCGCACCGAAATTCCGGCACGGGTGAGGACCTCGGCGACGTGGGATCCAATAAATCCCGCGCCGCCGGTGATGAGAACACGGCTCAACTTACTTCTTTACGATGCGGATGGATTTGACGACCACCGGGGTGAGCGGCATGTCGTTGCCATCGGTATCCACGCTGGCAATCTTGTTGACAATGTCCATACCCTTGATCACGCGGCCAAAAGCCGTGTACTGACCATCAAGGTGCGGAGCCGCTTCGTGGACGATAAAGAACTGGCTACCGGCACTATCCGGATCCGACGAACGAGCCATGCTCACGATGCCCGGCAGATGCTTGGTGTCGTTAAACTCAGCCTTCACCTGGTAGCCCGGACCGCCGGTACCTGGCTGACCGGTGGCGCCTGGCTTGGTATTCGGGTCGCCGCCCTGAATCATGAAGCCCTTAATGATGCGGTGGAACTTTGTGTTGTCGTAAAACTCCAGCTTCGCCAGCTTGCGGAAGTTGGCAATGGTATTGGGAGCCTTGTCGCTGAGAAATTCAATTTCAATGACGCCCATGCTGGTGGTGATCACGGCTTTTTCGCCCTTTCCGTTGCTGGGTCCCTGATCCTTCACCCCGGTTTGTGCGGGCTTGGTCGTGGTCTCCTGCTCAGTTGGTGCCGAATTGGGGGTGCCTTCAGTGGCCGCCGGAGTGGTTGATTCCGGAGTGGTGGCGGCGGGGGTCTTCGTATCGTTGGTGGCGACCGAAGATGTTGTACCGGTGGCACCGGCATCGGTCGTAGCCGTAGGTGCCGCACTGCATCCGACGGCCAAAAAGGCCGCCAAAATTGGAAGAAGATACTTTTTCATATTAGTCCTCAATGGTTTCTAACGACGTAGATTCGATGATCGCTTCGTGACCCGGCTTGGGGTTATCGCGGCCATCGCGGGGAAGGGCAACGATCTTGTCGACCACATCCATGCCTTCCAGAACCTTGCCAAACGCGCTGTACTGCCGATCGAGGTGGGGCGAATTGGCGACCATCAGGAAGAACTGGCTGCCGGCGCTGTTCGGGTCGCTCGATCGAGCCGCACTTAACACGCCGCGCTCGTGCTTCACATCGTTGAATTCGGCGGGAAGACTGTAGCCCGGACCACCCGTGCCGTGCCGACTTCGGTCGTCGTGCTTGCTGTTCGGGTCGCCGCCCTGAATCATGAATCCGGGGATAACACGGTGGAACTTGGTTCCGACATAGAAGCCATCGGTAACCAGCTTCTTAAACGCCTCCACATGCTTGGGGGCCTTGTCGGGGAAGAATCCCACTTTGATGACGCCGTAGTTCGTATTCAGAACCGCAATCTCGGTTGGCATAAAGTGAAGGGTACCCGTGGGCAACGGGCAGAACCTAAAACGTGACCGTCGAGCCTAGTTGGTCGATCAACGGGTCCGCAGCCGCGCTGAAAATGTCAGGTCAGCACGCCCAGAAGGATATTGATGACGGAACAGAATTTGAGGACCGATGTCCCGAGCTTAACGATGCTCGGGATATCACCGATCTTGACAGACCAAAAATATAGACAGACCTAAAAATTCAAGTGCAGGGAAACCGCACCTTTCACAGACTCAATAGCAACAGACAGAACCATCAAAACAGCATTAAGCTGATGTTTATGGATTTAGTTTGACGCGAGACTCGCGGTACTCCTGCCCCGGTAATCCGGGACCCAAATTCTGGTACGCCCGGCGGTGCGTTCGGGGCTGGGTTCCGGCAACGTACGACAACCATCGCCTGCGTCCAATCACGGTCAGCCACCAACTATGTTGAGTGCGGTGCTCGCTTTGGCATCGGAGGCGGTAACCTTCGCGCGGCTTCAATTGAGAGCGGAGCCGGATAGGAGATTTATGGAAAAAGTACGAGTCGCAATGGTGGGCTGCGGTGGATTTCAACGATACCGCGTGGGCAATTTGGATCAGGTTCGGGAGGCCGAAATCGTCGCCCTGGTAGACCCGGAGCCGAAGCAGATTGAATTGATGCAAGAGCAGCGCGCCAGTACGCGCGGCCTACCGACTTTCGCCGAACTGGATGAAATGCTGGCGACGGTGAAGCCGGATGCGATCATGATCGCCACCCCGCATACGCAGCACGTCGGTCAGATCCTTACCGGTCTAGAAGCCGGTTGTCATGTGTGCTGCGAAAAGCCGCTGGTGACCACCGTGGAAGACGCCCATAAAGTGATCAAGAAGCGGGACGAAGTGGGCAAGATCGGCATGGTCAGCTATCAGCGCCACTTCCAGGCCGAATTTCGTTACATCAAGAAGCTGATCGACGACGGCACCGCCGGCGCCGTTCAGTACATTCAGGTTCTGCAGACTCAAGAGTGGCTGCGCGCCGTAAAGGGCACTTGGCGACAGGTTCACGCGCTTTCCGGCGGTGGTCAGCTGAACGACTCCGGTTCGCACGTACTCGACATCGTGCTGTGGGTAACCGGACAGTCGCCCAAGGTAGTGAGCGCTTTCTGCGATAACAAGGGCACCGAAGTGGACATCAATAGCTCGCTCAGCGTGGTTTTCCAGAGTGGAGCCATGGGAAGCATCGCCATCGTCGGCGACGGCATGGGCTGGCACGAAGACATCACGTTCATGTGCGAGAACATGGGCTTCTTTGTTCGCGACGGCAAGTTAACGATCGTGGATCGCGACCGAAACAAGCTAGCGGCATCGCTCACCGGCGGTACGACTCCCGACCAGAACTTCATCCACTCCATCCTCGGCAAGGTTGCCTGCGAGAGTCCGTTCGAGTGCGGATTAGAAGTGATTCGCCTCACCGAAGCGGCTTGGAAATCGGCCGATCTCGGCGGAAATGCCGTTCCGGTCCTGAGCTGACCTTCAGAAAGCGGTCTATTGCGGGCATGTGCAATAGACCGCTTTTGTGTGATATTCGGCTAAATCAGTCATTTCGGAGATAGCAAACCACTTGCTGGTTGTAACGTTTGCAATGAATAGCGTTAAATGGGACATCTATGTCAAAGATGTCTAGAGGCAAATGGGCTTTTGTCTTGGCAATATGTCTGGCCCTGATTGCCGTTGCTTTCGCTCGCTATTCCACCTCCCAAACTCACCTTTCTCAGGCTGGATCTTCGATTCAGCGCGAGCGCGAAGACGAGTCCGCAAACATTCTTGGCTACGCCAAGTGGATGCAGATGTACGAGCGGGGCAACAATGGCCTCCTAAACCCGACCGGCAAACTGCGCGCCATCCGTCAGATGCAGCAGTTAAATAGTCGCGAGACCATGACCGACCAAGTAACTTGGGTGAGTGCCGGTCCCAACAATATTCCCGGTCGATCGCTCTGCGTAAAGGCCATGCCCGGCAATGATCAGCGCGTCCTTATGGCGACTTCAGGCGGCGGACTATTTGTTTCTCAAGACGGCGGCGAAACGTGGACTCATAACGCTTCCCTTCCCGACTGCGTCGTGAGCTGGATTGAGTTTGACCATGTAAACCCCTCCACCGTTTGGTTATCAACGGGCGAATACTACGGAAACTCTTCAGGCATCACGGGTATCGGCTTGTTCAAATCGAAGGACGGTGGCCTCACCTGGAAATCGGTCAACGCCGATCCCTTCTTCGGCTGGGTTTTGAGTCTCTCGATTCACCCAACCAATTCCAACCTCATCTTTGTTTGCACCACTAATGGCATTTGGCGATCGTCCGATGGCGGAGCCCACTTTGCTAACGTCGATACGGGCTGCGCTAATAACATCGTTTACTGCCAGAATTCATCCCGAATCGTTGCCGCGGTGCATACCCCCGGCACCGGCTACTCAGCCAAATATTCGGATGACTACGGTGTGACGTGGACGACTTCAACCGGCTTCACCCCCGTATCGGACAAACGGGATAAGGTTGGCGAGCGACTTTCGGTAATTGCACAAACGACGTACGGCCAAAACAGAATTTACTGCATGCGCGGCTCGGACGAGCAATACGACGAAAGCGCCGAAACGTGGGTTTCCACCGACTCCGGGGCTTCCTTTACACAAGTTGACACAACCGGCAAGGCTCCGAGTCTGAACGGCTACTGCATGAGCTTAACGGTAGATCCGCAGTATCCCGACCACTTGGTATCGGGCGGAAACGAAGCCTGGGAATCAAAAAATGCCGGTCAAACGTGGACCAAGTTACTGCCTAAATTCATCCATGCTGACGTCCATTACGTCAACTTTTACTACTCCGGCCCATTCTTGCATCTCGACGTAGCCACCGATGGCGGCGTCTACCAGGGGTATTACAGCTTCGGCTTCGGCTGGGTCTTTGCTCACCGCCAAGACAATATCACGTCCACCCAGTTCTGGAGTTTGTCCACAGCCGGCAACCTCATGGAGGGTGGTACGCAGGATAACGGAACCATCCTGGTGAACACCGACGACCGATCGGGGAACGACTACTCGGGCGCAGATGGAAGCGGTGCGGCAATTGACCCCACCAATCACCAGATTGCCTACGGCTCCGAACAGTACGGTGGCGTCCATCGCACCATGGATGGCGGGGCCACCGAACAGTTCATTTTCCAGAGCATTCCCAACGCGAGAGACGACAAGGTTCAGCCCTTCGTTCCTCGGCTAAAACTGGACCCAGCCGATCATCAAAAGTTGTTCATGGGTCTGCATGCGCTCTATCGTAGCGATGATCCGGACGCACAAAACCCGGCGTTCGTGCAGTTCAAGAATATTTTCAACGGATCCGTTGACTCAGAGGTCATGATCACCAGCTTTGGCTTCGCCATTAAGCAGGGTGATAATCCTTCCAAAAAGATGTACATCGGACTCTCTGACGGACAGATTTACTCGCTGGACGATCGTACATCCGACACTCCTAACATTGGCTTCGTGGAAAACAATGCGAGCCAGAATGGCCTACCCGACCGGGCGGTGACGGCAATCTATGTGGACCCCAAAGACTCCCTTCACCTGTGGGTAGGGCTGGCTGGGTTCGAGGCCGACAACTTTTGGGAATCCACGACTGGCGGCGCGACCTGGAAGTCCCGATCCGGTACGTATCCAAACGCTTTGCCAAGCGCCCCGATCCTCGCGATCAACCGAAATTCGACCGGACAGATGATGTACCTGGGAACCAGCGTTGGCTTGCTGTTAACCACCGACTTCGGAAAGAACTTTCGGCGCGACAACGATCACTTGGTCGGCGTTCCGGTGTTCGGGGTCGAATTCTTCCCCGGTACCGATCGGCTGGGAGTAGCCACGCATGGCCGCGGCATGTGGTACCAACGACCTCTCGAGACCCTTTACATCGACGGTGACTTCGCCATCAATGAGAACGACGTCACGAAGATGAAAATCATACTTTCGGGACCGTCTGACGTCGACCGAAAGGTCTACCTAAAGTCCACGAGCCTAAAAGCCGTCACGTATCCATTCGTGGTGGTCCCGGCCGGAAAGTCCGAGGCGACATTTACGGTAACGACAAAATCAAGTCCGGCAATCGAAGTGTTTACACTCTCGGCCCGACTCGGAAAAGAGCCGATCCAGAAAGATATTTCGATTCTCCCCAGACCGGATATCGATTTCCTGACCGCCGGTCCTAACTCCGTGGTCGGTGGGTCGGCGTTTGTGTTGCACGTAGGGCTCACCAGCCCGGTGACGGGATCACCCTACAAAATCCAGGTGAATTCCGATAATGACTTGGCACCATCGAAGACAATCACCATTCCGGTGGGGGCAACTCTCGCCAATGAATTGGTCTTCACCAAGCCCACCGCCACATCTCAGTACGTCAACTACACCTGCACCACCCATGCCGTTACCAAATCGGTTGCGGTGAAGGTTGTGTGTCCGGGAGTGAGCAAGCTATCGCTTTCCACCACGGGGCTAGAGGGTGGAGCATCCACGCCGTTAGTGGCCCAGGTGAAGCTCTCCGCCCCGGCTCCCGAGGGCGGCGTCACGGTACACATGTCATCGTCGGACCCAGCGGTTGACGCCGGGCCAGACCTGACGATTCCGGAAGGATCGACCACGGTGAATACCACGCTCGTCCACTTCCACCAATCAAGCGACCGAACGGTGAAGATCTCGGCCGATACGGATGGCGGAGTTGCCAGCGCCAACGTGCTGGTGAAAGCAGCCACATTGAAGTCGCTAAAGCTCGACAAGACATCGGTCACCGGCGGCGGTCGTACCGGTGAGATCACGGCGACGCTCACGCTGGCCTCGTCCACCGGTAGCCGACCCTTCTTCGTGCCGATTAGCATGCGTACCTTCGCGGCATCGGCCCCCGAAATGGTGAGAGTGTCACCCTATTCTGATACCGCCACCTTTACGATATCGACCCACCCGGTCCCTGTCGATCAGAAGGCCACGGTAACCGCGAGTACATCGCGCAGTAAAGCATCGGCAACGTTCTCCGTTCGCGCGCCGAAGCTTCTCTCCTTCACCATTGATCCCACCTCGGTGGTGGGAGGAGATGGCACTCCGGTCCACGGATACGTCACCCTCACCGGCCCGGCGCCGGACGGTGGAGTTACCTTCCCGATCACCAAGAACAGCTCCCTGGTGGATCCAGGGACATCGATAACGATCAAGACCGGTGAACGAGACGGAATATTCCGGATTTACCACTACGTGGCCAAATCGGAAACCTCGGTTCGGGTGAAGGTCGGAACCGCACCCGCCTACCTGCGGGTCAAGCACTAAGGCTAACGGAAACGCCCATCCCAAGCGAGCTTGGGATGGGCGTTTTTGCGTCTGGCGGATACGCGCTTACTGGCCGTTACGCGGTCAGTGCGTCCGCAGAATCCAGGGCGCGTGCAGTCGGGGCGGCAGGCGCGGAACCGGGCGGGGTGAACCCTGCCGATTCCTCTCGGTATCGCTCCCGCATTCCTTTCTCCAGTGTTCTCCAAGTGAGGAATTGCAGCCGAACGCTGGCCAAGAAGCGTTGGTTCACGACCGGCCAGTTCTCGGGGTCACCCGCGATACGGGTAAGGGTGAGATCCAATACGTAAACGCCTCGTACCAATCCCGGCTTCAGCTCCAGCCGCATGTGCTGACTGATTCCCAGATCGTAGGGAGCCAACCATGTAATCGCCTCGACGTAGTAACTTGGGCGGTCTCCCTCTGCCGCCAAACCATAGTGCGTATCTTTACTCACGAACTCGCCGATGGTGTAGCCCTCGTAGGCTCGGAGCCATTCGCCTAAGAACGCGGTGAGCGGGGCGGCTTCACCCTCGGAGATGCTGAACGGCAAAGGAAGCTCCCACACGTCGCCATCGGGCTCGGTCTGAAAAACTTGGTCGTTCATGGCCGGCGCAGCAATCTGAGCCGCCCGACGAGCGGGATACAGCGTCGACAGAATGACGATTCCCATTACGATGCCCGCCGACAGCACGGCCGAAGTCGAACTGAAGTTCAGGGTCAAACCGGGAAACGCACCGGTAGCTACGATGATCTTAGCTGTCCCCTGAGCGGCAAAGTAACCGGCCACGGCACCGAGGATTCCGTAGACCAGCGATTCCGCGAAAAACAGCATGCTGATGTGATTAGGTGCCAAACCGATCGCGCTGAAGATTCCGATCTCTTTGGTGCGTTCGTAAACGCTGGCGATCATGGTGTTGAGGACGAAAACGCTGGCAATGGCGAGCTGGACCAGAATGA
The DNA here is from genome assembly GCA_947447315.1 of Fimbriimonadaceae bacterium. Lineage (GTDB taxonomy): Bacteria > Armatimonadota > Fimbriimonadia > Fimbriimonadales > Fimbriimonadaceae > Fimbriimonas. Next base: position 8,550 of record CANFJD010000005.1, on the reverse strand, counting down.
GAGCGAGACCCCCGGTCTTGGAACCCTGAATGACGCTGAACTGCTTCACCTCCAGCGTTCCCGCCCTGTTGGGCACGCTGGCGTACATATTCAGCCGAAGCCGGGGCATCAAGGCATCCAGCGCCTTTCGGGTTCGGTTGGGATCATCGAACCGCACCGCCAGGTTTCGTATATCGGCTCCCAAGGCGATCGCGGTTTCCGCCGGGACGATGAAGACGTTCGCCGGGTCAATCCGCAGGTAGCTTCGGAAGGCGGCGTTGCTACTTTGCGTGGATTCCTGGTATCGCTTACTGAGGCTGAAATCGGGAGGCATGATGCCATCGCCGTCCAAGTCCTCCGCCCCGCGCAGCACGCCCGGATCGACGATGCCAATCACCGTGTACGGCACGCCCGCGTAGGTGACCTTTGCCGTTCCGACATCCTTGGGATCTACCTTCAACTGCTCCGCCAACGGACTCGGCAGAATGACCACGTTCTTGTCGCCCGGTCGGAACCAGCGGCCGCCCTTAATGAGAGCTTGATCGGGGTGAGTGACTTTCACCTCGTCGGGCTCCAGACCCAGCATCGTGCGAACTTCCGCCACCCGGTCCGCCCGTTGGAGCGTGAGCACGCCGGTGTCGCCGATATCGGCCCCGTAGTAGTACGCACGGCGGACAACCGTACCGTCCGCATCGAACTCGTTAGCTACCGTGCGATAGGTGGTCTGTTCTAGCGGATCAAGCCCAGGGGTGCGGATCAGCATGCCCGCATACGAGGCGCGGTGGGGACTGGCGGTCTCGTTCAGTTGAAGATCGCTGACGATACTGGTGAAGCTGAGAACGATGAACGTCATCACCACCAAAGTCAGAGTCGTTAGGAAGGTTCGGGCTTTCCGACGCCGCATGTTGCTCACGCCGAGATTGAACGCCGCCATCGCCACGCTGCCGCGCTTGATATCCACCGAGTGCATTCCCGTTTGCTGCTGGCGGATGGCGCGGAGCGATGTATCAAACTTTCCTAAGATAAAGCTGATGACAATGAGTGCCAAGACGCCCATCACGAACGCCACAAAGATCATCATTGGGTTCTGGACGATCTCGAACGCCGGGTGAATAAGCCGCAACAGAACGAAGCTGGAAATAAAGATTCCGATGCTCCAAGCCAACTGCTTGATGAGAAGTTGCTGACCCACAAAGAGCCGCTCTACAAAATAGCTAAACGGCAACAGCAGGAAGAGGTAGAAGACGACGCCGTTCACCACGTCGTTGGCGGTGGACATGATGACCGGGTGGGCGCGAAGGGCAAAGCCCCAGGCGGCGCGGGCGTGGCGCTGGGCTTCGCCCCAGTCCATCTTCTCCCGCGCGGCATCCGCTAGCTTGATCTCGGCCAGCGACTCCTCGTGCAATTGCTTTACCCCGGGCGAGATAATGCGGTACTTGAAGAACCGATCCAGCCGGGTTTGGTTGATCGCGATGATATCTTTCGCCGTATTCAGCGAAGTATCGGGAAACCTTCCGTCGCGGGAAATAAGGGCTCGTCCGCCCGCGGCTTCTCCCGTCGGTTCCTTTCCGCCCGGGGCCACGTAACCCAATCCCTTTTCGTCCCCCGGCGACGAATTCACCAGAATCATCCGCGTTTCGAACTGGCCACCCAACAGGCTAAACCGCTGACCGGGCTTGAAGAACAGCACCGATGAGTCTTCGACTTCGGGATTGTATTTCTGATCAAACGGCGGAATGATCTGGCCGTAATCAGTGGGGTTTGAGCCGCTCACCGCGTCGAAAATACGAATCCGCTTGAGAACATTGAGAGCTTGCGGGTCGACCAAGTCGTAAATATCGACGGCGACACACGGGAACACCACGATCGGCGACTCCCGATCGTCGGATTTCAGGTTGAAAAAGATCGGGTACCGCTCGTCGCCGTAGATTCCCAGAGATGCGGCGTAATCGATCTCGGAAGTGCCGGGCTTAATATGGAAGGCCGACAATCGCGTAATCGGCGGCTCATTCCAGGACCAGTAGCTATTCACCGGCGCGGCCCCGATAAATCGATACGCGGCGGTCTTGGCATCCGTCAATTGGACTTCGTCACCCCGCACGCCCATCATCACCGTCTGGCGGCCATTCATCGTCGCCAACGTGTCGAGGACCGGAGTATCGGGAATAAACGACCGGGTGGGGTCGAACGAAACCACCTGTCCGTGCAGCTTAGAGAATCCGCCGACCAAGCTCATGGAACGCGGCGAAGCGTCCCGCAGGGGCAACTTGTGGTCGCTCTGCTCGTTGAAATCGGCGGGGTCGTTAAGAACGTGGTGGAGTAACGCAGCGGTGGTTTGCACTTGCCGACGGATATTCCCGAAATCCACCTGATCCAAGGTGTCAAATGGCGTATCGATGCGCGGACGGGAGTCTTCGGTCGTCGCAAAGGTCAGGGCGTTCATCCCCGACAGCACCATCGGCTCGGCATCAAATGCAAATTTGCCCGAGATATTGTTTTTCCAGGTGCGACCGTCGCCGTTATTCACCGTATCGATGAAGACCAACCGCGCCGGGGCAATTCCAATAACCGCCGCTAGCCGATCGGTATGGGCGCGCAAAATGCGACTGACACTGCGTACCGGGTCGATGGGCTCATCCCGGAAATCGTAAAGCCAGCTCTTGGCAAACGAGCCAACCGTACTGGCGCCGCTCGTGAGATCCAACGTAATCGTGAGGAAAGGCGAACCCTTCCCGGAGTCTAGCCGCTGCTGGACAAACTCTTTGGCCCCTTTCAGCGCCAAGCCATGCGCACCGGTAAGGATGCATCGCAACGGTCGCGCGTGGGGACGGATGGTGTAGACACGGGCGAGTTCCAGAAGCGCCGCGGGACCGGAAATGGCTTCGGCACCCGGCGCCAGACTTGGCACCGCACTCATCGAGTCGGCGTAGGCCATCAGTGCGATCGGCTGGTTCACCAGCTTCGGGTCGGAACCCGAGAACTCGGCGATCAGATTGTACGATTGGCTGCGAATCCACTTTTGCTGGCAGGTAAGCCGGACCGTTTCGTTCTTCGCCGCCGCCGCCAGCACCGACCCTGCTTGATTCAAAGGGAGGTAGAAGCGCGGCACGTTAATGGGTACCGTCGAGAACTTCTGCTCCGCCTGGGTGCGGCTAGGATTGTCGGGCGGCAGGAAAATGATGGCTTTGGCCCCCAGCTTGGCCATGATCTTCCACCGCGAGCCGCAGTTGAAGTCAAGGATGACAATTCGCCCCTCTACCGGCACGCCCTTGATGGCATCGTAGCCACCGCCGCGAGCGTATAGCAGCGGACCGGATACATCGGTCGTGCTCGTCCGCACCAGGTTTGGCCAAAGCGGATAGACCGTGACCGATTTTCCGGCTAACTGAATCTGGCCGGTGGCTTTCGGGTCGGGCGTCGTCACTTCAAACGGCTCGCGCTTGATGGTGACCGCGCCCAGCGACTTCAGCCGCGACTCGACGTAATCAAACGTTTGCGATTCGCCCGGAGAACCAGCTAAGCGGGTGCCAAACGCGGTGATGTCACGGTAGGTCTGCTGGATGCGAGCTGAGTCCACCAAGGGCAGAATCTGGCGATAGGTGGCCTTGATCTGGTCATCGGTGGGAGCAGCAAACGCGGCCGTGAGTCCAAGGACGCCAATCAGGGTCAGGCAACATCGCCAGAATCGTACGGGCACAGCTTCATTCTAACCCGCCAGGGTCATTTTTCGACGCAAAAATGGGGCGGTGAACGTACGAGAATCCGATTGAATTTAGGTAATGGGGTCCTTTGATACCAAATCGCCCACCTATTTATTCCGTTGTAAAATGGAACCATGAGTCCGTTCCTCGCCATCCTCTCCCTTGCCGCCACCCTTGATCCGGGCAAAACTACTTCCTGGACGGCAGCACAAAAGGATGTTTTTGATGCGAGTGTGACGATCGCAGATCTAACCGGCACCTTGTCGGGCGACGCCGTGGATGCTGCGGCAACCTCGGCCAACGAGAAGGCTCTGGCAAGTTTTATCAAGCTGGCGCGGGCCGATGCAAAAGCTCTCGGCAAGCTCACCTCGCCGTACCAATTGATCACTAAAACGGAGAGTTCGTACAACTCGCCGCGCCTGGCTAGCCTGACCACCAACACCTACGTTTACACCGGTGGCGCCCATGGAAACTACTTTTTCCGCAGCTACACCTACGGAGCCGTCGAGGGTCCGCTGAGAGAGCTAAAGCTGGCCGATTTCTTCGCCAAAGGCTCGCGATGGACGCAGGATCTCACCTTTGCCCTGCTGACCAAACTACAAACCCGGTCGTCGGTGAGTTCCATCGACAGCGGGGCTGTGCGAGACTTCAAGGAAGAGGACCTGAAGACCTTCAGCGTGCAAGCCGACGGATTGACCTTCTACTTTGATCCGTACGTCCTGGGCAGTTGGGCCGAGGGCCCGCAACGAGTAAAGCTATCCATCGCGGAACTGGGCCCCAACTTTAAGAAGGGCTACCTGCTGCAGCGATAAACGTTCCGGAATAGACCACGCGCGCCTGACCGGTGATCGTGATGGGAGCATCCCACCGGTCCATTTTCACCCGGATGGTGCCGCCTGGGTTTTCCACGTTCACTTCTCCGCCCCGATCCTTTCGCCGGAAGTAATCGGCGGACGCCGCGCTAGTACCGGTGCCGCACCCCTGAGTCTCACCGACGCCTCGTTCCCAAATTCGGATCTTGAGCGAGTCCGGACTCACTTCTTGCGACCAAATGATGCTGGTACGTTGCGGATACTGGGCATCCACCTCGATTTTGGCGCTGACCGAGGCGAACGTGGCCGAATCGGGCAGGGCCACCGTGGGAATCACCACGTGAGTAGACCCCGTCGTGAGCGCGCTACCGAACAGGGAAATGGGCATGCCGGCATCCATTCCGCTCCAGATGGTCGCGTCAAACAATTCACCGGAAGCGGCCGTCGGAACGTCCTCTGGACGGTAGCTGGCACGCCCGATTTCGGTGGATATCAGCGTTCCTGCCACTCGGACCGGCACCAGCCGATCCAAGTGCCGAATCACAAAGTCCTCATCGACCCAGCCTAAGTCGTACACGTATCGGGCGGCACACCGGATGCCGTTGCCACAAAAATCCTCGGTCCCGTCGGGGTTAAACATGCGCACCCGGACAGCATCATCTTCCTTCCGCACCGTCAGCAAACCGTCCCCACCCACTCCAAAGTGCCGGTCACACATCGCCACCGCCAATGCCGATAGCTCCCCGGGAGCGTCATTCTCAAGGATCAGGGGAAAGTCATTCCCAATCGCTTCCACCTTCACAAATGGGACTTCGGACACTCCTATATTATGTCGGGAGCAGTAGGTACGGCTATAGTCTCTATATGCCTCTTGCTGCGCTCCTCATGACCTCGGTGGTCGTGGCTCCGCAACTCCCCAGTTTTGATTTCACGGGCCTGCCGCAGATTCTGTGGTCCGGAAAATACGCCATCGAAACGGCGAATGTACGTTTCACATTTGGCCAGGAAGCGCCGGGCCGCCCTACCGTTCGCGTCGATACGGTGATGACCGTAAAGACTCAAGATAAGCCCTTCACCGGACGCATTCTGGTTCCCCGCCGCCGCTGGGGCGATAGCCAATCGGGCAATCCCGGCTGGAACTTAGCGCTGACCGTGGATAAAGCTTCAGTTGCTTTGCGACCCATCTCGGAGCGGGGAACCATGAATGTCCGCCCGTCCGGAGTGGCCGAATACTCCAGCGATTTAGCGTTCGATCAGCAGTTCCAGCCGCGACGGACTTACGTCATTCGCACCCAAGTTACGCTCCCCGTGGGCAAAACTGGCTACGAGGGCAAGGAACGCATCACCGGCATGTGGGTTGGGGGCGAGGTCCCGCTTGATCAGTTCCAGATGTCGTTTGCCTACACGCAAAACGACGTGTTCGGACTCCCGACCGTTGCCATGGGGGATGCCACCTCCGGAACCGGGTTAAGTGGTTCGCTGCAAATCGGGAACTCTGGCAGCTTCGTTCGGCTTGCCAACTTCACCCCTCCTGGCGACGTTATCACTTTCCGCTATTTCCCGCCGGCGCTGGACTAGCGCACGGCGGCTAAATACTTCTCCGCCACCACCGCTAGGCGCTCCACCGCGTCGCGATGCATGATCTCGTAACCGTGCGAGTTCGCCATCGGAATCCCAAGAGTGACCGGTCGCGCGCACAAGCCGTGGCTGGCGGCGCAACTGGCATCGCTCCCGCCCCGACCAAAGGCTTGGAACTGGAGCGACGGCTCGATCTCGGCGAGCAGCCGAATATCCCGCGGGTCGGTGGCGGCGTAGCTATCCGTCACCCAGACCGTGGGAATCGGCGACAGCATGGCTGGCGCATCGGGCACCAGCGCTCCCAACTCCAACGCCACGCAAATGTCGGGCCGCAATTCGCCCAACGCATAGAGGGCTCCGTGACCACCCACTTCTTCGCTCACGGTGGCGATGAGCATCAGCTCCGGGTCGTCCACCGCCGCCATCACCGCGATCATGGCGGCCACGTCGGCGCGGTCATCCAGGAAATACCCGCCGGTGAGATCACCCAGCGAAAACAGATTCCGACGAGACTCGTGAATCACCACTCGGGTGCCGGGGCGCACGCCTAGCCGATTCAAATCTTCCGCGTCCAGGCCGGTGATTACCGTCGCCATGTCCCAGGTCAGTGGCCCGCGCTTCGCCATGGTCGCCACCGCCCGCGGGTCGTCGGTATGGATCGATCCGAAGCTCAAAACCCCGTTGATTGGTCCGTTATCACTCAGAATCGCCACCGGACCCTCGCCCGATTTCCACGGGTAAATCCCGCCCATCGCGCCGACCGTGAGATTGCCACCGGGGCTGATCTCCCGCACGACCATCGCGATTTCGTCCAGGTGGGCGGTCACCACGCGCTTAACCGGCGCATCGCCCCGCTGCATCCGCAGGTTGCCCTTGGCGTCGACCCGGGCGGTGTAGCCCTCGGGCAGGTGGCGCAAAACCACCTCGCGCACCGACTCCTCCTGCCCCGGAGGGCCATAAGCCGAAACCAATTCCTGCAACAAGCTCATATCACTAGCCTACCGGTCTGGCCGATTCCAGAATGGTTCTTAGTTGGATTTACCCTGGTCTAGATTCACCATCGTGCCCATGAGGGTCTTCTCCGCCCCGCTGGCGTCGCCCGATTGCAGCGCGCGCAACGCCATTGTGACCTCTTGCGCCTCGGCGGTCCGTCCCTGACTGGCCAGTAGCATCTGCGTCTTCTGCAGTTCCTGCATGGCGCCCATGGCCGTGATCGCTCCCGTCTTCAGGCCCATCACCGTCTTCTCCACCACCTTACTGGCCAGCGCCACCTGCGCCGCTCCGGCGACGGCCGGATTTTGGGGCTGCGAGTATCGCGCGGCATCGGCGGTGAATTCAATCACCAAGTCAATCTCCTCGGTGATCGCAGTGCCGCCGCTTCCCAGATCGTCGTATGCCAACTTGCCGGAGCACACCCGGTACCAACCCAACGGGTGATTCTTAAATTCCAGATCCACCACTTGGGTGATCGTCGCTCCGCGCTCCAAGTCGGCCAGCGGAATCACCACTTCCTGGTTCTCCATCGCCAGTTCCGGCGCGCGCATACTCACCCACCGGGCCGGCTTCAACGTCAGGTTCAGACCGCGCGCCGAAGCCGTCATCAACTTGTCGAGCTCGGCCCGAAACACTTCGGGGATCAGTTGCGGCTGCGGAATGTAGTAGTAGTTCCCGCCCGCCTTCTTCGCCATCGCGGCTAGTAGCTCCTCGTTATAGTCGGGCCCAAAACCCAGGAACGTGATCGTAATTCCCCGCTGCTTGATCTCCCCCGCGTGATTCACCAGCGCGGAGAAATCTTTAATCCCCGCCGTCGGATCGCCATCGGTGAGCACCACCAACCGGGTCGCCCGACCCTGCGTTTCCGTACTCCCCACCTGCTGCGCCGCCATGGCGAGACCATCGTATAAATTAGTCGTATTGCCCGGCATCAGGCGGGAGACCCCGTCCTTGATCGGCTGCTTGTTGGTCACCCGCTGGGGAGCCATCAACACATCTACGTATTCCTCAAAGGTGACGATGCTGAGAATATCGTTCGGCCCCAGCAAGTCCACCACGTGGTTGCAAGCCTGCTTGGCGTATTCCAGCGGCGCCCCTTCCATACTGCCGCTGCGATCGATCACCAAACAAAGGTTCATCGGCGTGCGCGTGCCCGCCATGCCCATCGCCGCGCCCGCGCCGCCCCCGGCGGTGATTTCCAGCAAGAACTGCTCGCGCGCCGGACCGTTTGCCATTGTCGCTTCGCGACCAGGCGTAACTTTCACCTGAATCCCATCGAACGCCGTCGCCGCCGTGAACGCGGTGGTTTTCAGCGGGTCGAACGGAGCCATCACCTGGGTGCGATTGCCAACGCCACCGATCACCTGGGTTCGGTTGAGGTCGGCAGCGGTGGGCGCAACCCCAAGCTGGGTTTTATTCGGATCAAATTTTTGGGTGAGGTCCATTGTCGTTACCTGGGAGAGAAATTTAGAGAGGAATTATTCGAT
>CANFJD010000004.1 GCA_947447315.1 Fimbriimonadaceae bacterium | reverse complement strand
GTCCAAAACAGGTGGAGAAGGTGAGCTCCGGCTCGGTAACGCCCATTTCCGTGCCCGCCAATTTGCAGGTGTATCCGTTCAAAAAGTGGAACATTGCCTGTTCGGCGCTCAATCGACTGATGGGAGGAAGGACACCCAGCGCATCGCAAGTTAGGAAGAAGATCTGGGTGGGATGTCCGCCCACGCTTGGTAACTTAGCGTTCGGGATGAAGTTGATGGGGTACGCCGCCCGAGTGTTTTCGGTGAGAGACACGTCGGCAAAATCGGGCTTCCCGTGCTGATCCAGAACCACGTTTTCCAGCACCGCCCCGGGCCGAATCGCATCGTAAATCATCGGTTCGGTCTCTCGCTTTAGTCCAACGCACTTCGCGTAGCATCCGCCCTCTATATTGAACACGCCGTTATCGGACCATCCATGTTCATCGTCGCCAATCAAGTGCCGATCCGGATCTGCCGAAAGCGTGGTTTTACCGGTACCACTGAGGCCAAAGAACAAGGCGGCGGAACCGTCGTTCCCCATGTTGGCGCTACAGTGCATGCTCAGGACGCCCTGTTCCGGCAACAGCCGATTCATGATGCTGAATACGGATTTTTTCAACTCCCCGGCGTACTGGGTTCCGGCGATGAGAACTTCCTTCACGGAAAAATTTAGGGCGATGACGGCGTCGTCGGGTACCCCGTCCTCCGCCCCATTCAGGGACAGATGGCAGAGATTTAGGATGGTCCAGTCGGGTTCAAAGCTTTCCAACTGTTCAGCACTCGGCCGTATCAACAGGTCCTGCATGAACAGCGCGTGGTAGGGTCGCTCCACAATGAACCGAACCTTTAGTTGATATTCCGGATCGGCCCCGGCCAGAGTGTCAACCACGTACAATTTTTTGCCACTGGCGTAGTTCAAGAGCTTGGCTGAAAGCTCTGTAAACCGGGCGGGAGTCATCGGGTTATTGTTGTTCCACCAGATCGCCGCTTCGGATTCTTCATCGCGTACCACGAACTTGGATTTCGGGGTTCGACCGGTGTATTTACCGCTATAAGCCACCACTGCCCCGCTGTCGGTTAACCGGCAGCCATCTTCGCGGAGGCACTGGTCAACGAGAAATTCGATCGACGGATTTACCACGAGATGGGCGGCGGCTAGAGATTGGATCATGGTGAAGGGGGGTACGACAACGTTGGCGTAGCAGGAGCAAGATTGCCGCTCCCGACCCTTTAATGGTACCAGTCGGCTAGGCCGCCCCGGCCCGATCCTTACCGCAATTGGTAGGTCCAATGGCGTAGTAAATGACCATTGCCGGGGAAGTTTCTAGGCACAAAACCCCTATTTTTGAACCTAACCAGTGCGCCTCTCATCCAAATCCGTTGAACGAATAATCATGAAAAACGGTCTTGGATTTGTGGACTCAATTGAAAGTCCCAAACGGGCACCGGAGACGGAGAGCCCAGTGAATTCTTGGTGGCGGCCTTGGCTTTGGAATCGGAGAGATATGTTACGAAAAGATAGAAAGCGAACCATCGCCACCCCCCGAATTGGTTTCCGGACAACCATTATTTTTGGCACGATTGCGGCTGCCGTCGCCGTTAGCTATGAGTTTCAGCCGTATCGGCCCGTGGTTGTAAGCGGAGTGTCGATGAGTCCGACTTATGAGGACCGAGAAGTGCTCTGGACGACCAATCAAGTGGGAGAACTGAGGCGGGGTGATGTCGTGATCGTAAACACTGCTACCGGCCCTATTATCAAGCGCATCGCGCTGTTACCTGGCGATCATCTCTATCGAATGAACTATCTAGGAGTGACGGCGGACTTGATCGAAGTGCGTCCGCCGTTCTCCTCTCGCCGCCCGGTAGAACGGGTAGATGTGCCGTCGGATTGTGTGTATGTACTTGGTGACAATCTCACCATGTCGGTGGATTCACGCAAGCTTGGCTTTATTCCAATGAGTGCGATACGAGGCAAAGTTTTGGACCAACGTCCCGTACCGAAAATCCCACTGGGACTACTCGCCGCGTACCGGATCAAACCGGTGAATCTAGGCGAGTCGGGAGGCATCTAGTCTCCCTGCCGGGGGATCAATCAAATATTCCACAATTTCTGGTTCAAATTTTCAATTCCTTTGGTATCATTAACAGCACCTGCACCGCACCCGGCACCTGCCGGACAGCTCAATGCAGAGTTTGAGGGTTGCGCTAAATAATGGTCTACCGACCGCTTCGCTACGAACAAATCATGAAGGCTGCCGAGGCCTATGACGTTCGTGCTCGCCGCATGTTTGGCGGCATGGGCGTTTACACGGGCGAGAAAATGTTCGCATTCCTTATTGGGGAAGAGATCGGCTTTAAGCTATGCCCCGAAGACTATTCGAATGCAATGCAACTCCCCGGAGCTGGTCCGATGAAGCCGGATAAGGACGCGGAGCCGATGCGAGAATACGTAAAAATGCCCCGTGCCGTCCTCGATGATATGGAGCATTTTATGGTCTGGTTGGAAAAATCGACCGAGTACGCACAACGAAAATCTGGCAACGCCGTTGCGGCCTGATTCCGTTAGTTCATTTCTAGTTAGCTTTTAAAAGCCACTTCCTGTCGCTCCAAACCATGTCACTAGGCGCCAATTAGCGATATCGGTTCTGGCGTAAGGAACAAACGGGGTGTACGGTGAAGGACTCGTGATGATCGCGACGCTCCAGTTGACTTCGCTGACTTGATTCCCAATCAAGCGACTTTCTTGCCGTTGAACTCCCGTTAAATTGCCGTATTCATCCAAATTGAACTGCACTAATCGAGTAAAAGGTGCGGTCTGCGCGTAACGGTAGCCGGTCGGGAGCACTTCCGCGGCGTGTCCTGGCATCCAGCTTCGGTAGGTCGATTCGGTGCCGCCCGCAATCTCCTTCAAGAGCCGTGGGAAGAAAGCATCGATCGATGAAGGCGTACGGGAGAAGTAGCGAAATAGTCGGGTCGAGTAATCCTGCGGGATATCACCAACCGGCGACCCGTATTGCACCGATGAAGCCTCGTAAGTCCGGAAATTGTAGCGGTACAGATTCACTCCGTCGCCCACGACTCGGTTGACGACGCGCCAATTGCCGTTTGCGTCTTGAACCTGCTCCAGTAGCTCGATTTTTGCCAGTCCCTGCGCGCCTGGTTCTTGTTGAAAGTATGCATCTGCCTGGACGGCGTTCGTAACTCCGGCTTTGGCGAGGCTGCCTGTGAGCCGCAAATGCAGAACGGCGTTGCTGCGCAAAAGGGAGAACGCTCCATTAATCGCGGCCTCGTCTTCACCAACCGTCGCGTGCGCCAAGGTGCATGCTGCCAGCGTAGCGCAAGCCATTCGGGATAACGAGATCATAGCCAATTGGACGGTTGCACGCTTATGATGGTTCCCCAGCGGCCCAGGCAAACCGTCTGTCAGTCTGGCAATGGATTGTTGTCGTGATATATGTCGAATGCGTAGGGGGAGACTTTATTGCGGTACGCTCTTTCCCGTTTCAAGTCTATGGGGGACATTTATGTCGCTGACTTCTCCCGCAATATGAACAGGCGGCCACAATCGGCAGTACAATATACGTCTATGTTGCGAATGGCGGCATGCGTTGGAGAGATGGTAATTTAACAAATGAGGCAGATTCGTCCCAATATATTTCGTGTCTCGTACTCTGAACTGGGTCGGCCAGAAGAGAAGGGCCCCGTCGTGGTCGGCAACTTCGGTACCGTCATCCTCGATATCGCTGACATTCGGTACATTCAGGAGCAAGTTGAACTGGGTCTAGAGCCGGTTTTCTTTGTGAGCCGATCGGCTGCTATGGGTAATCAATTTGTCGTGATTTCCCGAAATAGAGCGGCTTAACCGTGATTTTTCTCTTATAACCGGTTATCCTGTCTCCGGATGCTGGATCTTGAGACTTTCAAGAAAAACTACCTTGTGGTAGGTTTGAACGATGCCCAAGTGGCGGAAATCGCCGAACTGGCGAAGTTGCGCCGCTTAATGGCGCAGGAGACGTTGATTCGGGCTGGGGACCCGGGGGGAGACTTCTTTGTCATCCTGAATGGTCGCCTAAACGTATTGACTCCCGATGGCGATAAATTGAGCGAGGTTGGGCCGGGTAGCGTGCTTGGTGAGATCTCCCTAGTGGACGCCGGGCCGCGAACTGCCACCGTTATCGCAATCGGACTGGTGGATGTCGCCGTCATTCCCACGCCGGATCTTCGGCGATTTCTTTCCCAAAATCGAGATCTCGGCTTCACTGTTCTCGCAAATCTTTCCCGCGTTCTCGCCGGTCGCCTACGACTGGCGAACGAAAAAATCGACGAACTCTACGACAAAACGACGGACTCGTGGGATCGGGCACTCTGATGGCAAAACCACTCGGATGGGGTGTAGTTGGCGCCGGCAGCATCGGGATTCGAGCCGCTCTCGCCCATTTTTCGTTGCCAGATGTGCATGACCGCGCCGTTTTGGCTGCGGTTTGTGATCCCGTCGCCGGTCGTGCTCAAGCCGCGGCGGAGCGCTTCGGTGTTTCTCACGCTTACGAATCCTACGAAGCCTTGTTGGCCGATGATACGGTTGACCTTGTGACCATCTGTTCGCCGATCGGATTGCACTATGACCAGGGTCTTGCGGCTATTGAGGCTGGCAAGCACATCCACTTCAATAAGACCATGACGGTCACCACCGCCGAAGCCCAGGATCTGATCGCCAAGGCCGATGCCAAGGGCCTCAAGATCGTTGCTTCACCAGGTCAGATGACCCGTGGCGTGAATCGCGAGATTCAGCGCATCATCCGCGAAGGTGAAATCGGCGATCTTGTCTGGTCCCACACCGGGGCTGGCTTCGGCACGTATCACGAAAATGAGGGCGTCCGCAAGGGCTCCGATCTGCTCAGTAATGTCAATCCCAGCTGGTATTGGCGAAAGCCGGGCGGCGGACCTATGTATGACATGACCGTCTACGGCCTCCACACCCTCACCGGCATTCTCGGTGCCGCAAAATCGGTGGTCGCTATGTCCGCCGTCCGCGTGAAAGAACGGTTCTGGAACGGCGAGGCCTTCGCCACCGATGCCGACGACAACACATTCCTTATCCTCGATTTTGGCGACGGAGTTTTTTCGTTCGTTTACGGTGCCGCTGCCGGTGGACTCAACGACTTCGGTCAACCTGCTTTCTTTGGTACCAAAGGGGTCATCAAAGGCACAGACCTGAACGGAACGCCGATCGAGCGTGGTGCTGGGCACTGGGCTGGTCCCCACGTCGTGGGTGACCATGACGGACTTGGAGAAGAGCACGTGTTCGAGGACATGATGCAGTTGGTTGATTTCGTGAGCGAAGGCATTCCGCCATTTGCTACCGCCGCCCACGCCGCCCACGTCATCGAGGTAATCGAAGCTGGCTACCGAGCCGCCGAAACCGGCCAAAAGCAGCTACTCACCACTACATTCTGAACAAGAAAAGGGTCCGAGAATAACTTCTCGGACCCTTTTGGAATATGGTGCGCGGGACTGGACTCGAACCAGCACGCTTTGTGGGCGCTACCACCTCAAGGTAGTGCGTCTACCAATTTCGCCACCCGCGCGTAACTAAAGATTATACCGGCTTGTCGCTCGCGGTGTCCGATATTTCCGATTCAGTATTAATGGTTCTAGAAACAACCGCTACCATTTTGGGATAATGCCCCAAATCAAGCTCATCCAGGGCCGTATCAATAGACTGAAGTTGCGCCCGCGCCTCCGCCAGTGCCGTGAGGAAATCTTGACTCGCCATTTCTGGCGCATTTCCGACTAGGCGGTATCCCAGCATTTTCATCCGAAGCGTATCAACCGTGGTCATATAGACGGCTGCCTGCGCTTCCGTCCGCTGAACGCCGGCCAACACGGCTTGAAACTGCTGCCGATACTCGGCCAAATTCTTGTCCGCAATCCGATATAACTCGTTGCTTTGCTCATCGTCATGACTCCGCATCGTTGGGGTCATATGTCGGAGATCTTTCTCGCTGGTCTGAATTTCGTGGGCAATCAGGTCCGCTTTACGCAGAGCCGTGTAGAGTCCATTTCCCACCCGCCGAATCGTGTCGGGCATTTCGTGAAGGTCCGCAACTTGACTGCGTCGCAGCTTTTTGATTGCTTCTTCAAACCGCGATAGGCGGTCTTGTACTCCTTTCCACAGCGCGCGCATCCGGGCATCCCGGAAACGTCGATCCACTGATTCGGTGTAGGCGTGCATCCCATACCCGACGAGCACAATGACCAACACCCCGTACATCATTACCGGGAAAGGACGCGCCACCGCGACGACCAGTGCCATACACGCCAGCGTTACGAAAACGCGCGATGGATTAGAAAGCTCCTGAATCCAGAGCTTGATATCCTGGCGACGCACCTCGTCCATGGGCTCTATGTTACGAGATTGGCGGACGCTGCTGAAGGTCAGCTAGGACCTGCTCAGTAATCCAAGCCGTCTGAAGTAGCTCCTCATCCCGAAGCGGCGCGGCCATCAATTGCAATCCGACGGGTAAGTTTTCGTGGTAACCGCAGTTCAGGCTAATTGCTGGGAAGCCGCCCATGTTCGCGGGAATCGTGCAGTAATCCAGTAGTTTCATCGCCAACGGGTTGTCGTCCAGCTCGCCAAACTTAAACGCGGTGACCGGGCTCGTGGGCGAAACCACAAAATCAAACTCGTCAAACGTCTTCAGGAATTCCTGCTGCATGATCGCTCGGACCTGCTGAGCACGTAGATAAAAGGCATCGTAGTAACCCGCGCTAAGGGCGTAGGTGCCAATCATGATGCGAGTTTTCACTTCGTGACCAAACAGCTCGCCGCGTGTCTTTTCTACCACGCCAATATGTCCCTGACCGCCTTCGGCGCGGGGACCATAACGAATGCCGTCAAACCGCGCCAGGTTGCTACTCGCTTCGCAAGGAGCGATGATGTAGTAAGTCGTAACGCCAAACTTGATACTCGGCAAGGAAACTTCTGTCGCTTCTGCCCCTTCCGCTCGTAAGCGATCAATCGCCGCTTCCACCACGTCCCGTACGCCGGGGTTGATTCCATCTCCAAACATTTCGGTTGGAATGGCGATCTTTTTGCCCTTCAGAGATCCACTTTTGAGTCCCGAAATGTCAATCGGGGCTATGGGAAGGGAAGTTCCGTCCAGCGGATCGTGGCCGGTGGTTGCATGAGCCAGCAGGGCCGCGTCCTCAACGTTTCGGGCCAAGGGACCAATCTGATCCAAGCTAGAGCCAAAGGCCACCAAGCCGTAGCGCGAACTGCGCCCATACGTGGGTTTCATTCCGACAATTCCGCACAGAGAAGCGGGCTGCCGAATCGAGCCTCCCGTATCGGATCCAAGTGCGATTGGCGCCAGTTCCCCGGCTACTGCGGCGGCACTTCCGCCAGAACTTCCTCCCGGCGTCCGCGCGGGATCCCAAGGGTTTCGCGTTAGTTTGTACGAGCTCGTCTCCGTGCTCGCGCCCATCGCAAATTCGTCCAGATTCGTCTTCCCGAGAATCACCGCCCCGCTGGCCTTTAGTTGCGAAATAACCGTGGCATCGTAGGGCGGAATGTATCCCCGCAAAATCTGGCTGGCGCAGGTCGTTTCCAGGCCTTCAGTGCTGATGTTGTCCTTGACCGCGACCGGAATTCCGGTCAAAGGGCCCGCTTCACCCGCATCAATTTTCTTTTGTGCTTCATCGGCCGCAATGAGAGCACGATCTTCGGTTCGTAAAAATGCTCCGTATACGGCGTCGTGAGCCGAGATTCGTTCTAGATACGCCTCGGTAACTTCGCGGGCTGAGATTTTCTTGGCCGCGAGTTGCGCCGATAGCTGGGTCGCCGAAAGTTGGGTGACCATGCCGGATTAATCCTCGATGATCTGCGGCACCACGAAAAGGCCCGCTCGTTGTAAAGCCGAATTCCTCAGAGCAACGTCTCGCGGAAGTGTGCCGCCCGGTATATCCTCGGACCACACATTTTGCATAGTAACCGGATGTGTCATCGGCGCCACCCCGGTCACATCCACACTCTGAATGTCGACGAAATGACCAATAAGTTCACTCAATTCTGATTGAAGCGACAGGAGTTCCGTTTCATCCAGCTCCAATCGGGCCAGCCTCGCCACGTGGCGCACTTCGTCCAAAGAAATTGACATTGACCGATGAGTCTAGCACATCACTCCCGTCGGCCCGGTTCAATTGTTACCGCACCCTTTTTGGGCATCCAGCCATTTCGGGACATCCTTGGATACATACTGGGACTATGTATCGGCCCAGTTTCAGCGTCACCGCGCTGACCTTGGTAATTCTGTCTGTCCTGGGGTTTGTGGCCGTTTCGCAACGGTATCGCCTACCCTTGCAACCCGTGAACTCATTGGGGGACAACACGGCGGCCTATCTGCGGCAAGGAGCGCATCAACCGGTGAAATGGCTGAGTCTCGGCGACGATGCTTTTCTGCAGGCTAGAAGGAAAGGGCTGCCGATGCTAATGGTGATTGGTACGCCATGGAGTGCAATCGGCCGTCAGGTTGATCAACAATTCTTCATGGAGCCGGAGATAGCCGGTTTCCTGAATCGAACGTTTATCTGCGTTCGCGTTGATGGCAGTGAATCACCGGAATGGCTGGGATGTCTATTCCCGCTGAGTCGGGCAAAAATGGGCATCATTCCCGAATTTCAGATGTGGGTTCTGGGCCCACAGGGCCGGACCATGCAACTCTTTGCTCGCGATGCTAGGACTCCTGAGCTTGAACCAGAAACTCTGCGGCGACAACTCCGGGCGCTAGTTGGGCAGTGGGCAGCTAATCAGCTTACGATTCCCATAGGTTCGATCCAACAAGAAGATCGGACCATGATTCGGGATGCTAACCCAGCCTTCACGGTGGACTTCACGAGTATTGCCGACACCCTACGCCAATCTCAGCTAAACGGAGGCAGTGGCATGTTGCGCTCGGGATCTCTCTTTCTCAATCCCACGGTATGGAGCTTCCAGTATTCCACCGGCCAGGGTTCCTTAATCGATGGCAACTTCGACCAACTGGTTTATTCACCGATGTTCGATGCGGTAGATGGCGGGTTCTATCACGCCTCCCTCACCCGCAGCCCTGCTCGGGCGACATTCGATAAGCTTGCTCAGGAGAACGCTCTTATGGGCCAAATTCTCGCCCAGCGGTGGGCTCTGAATGGCGATGCAGCGGACGCCGAACTATCCCGAATGACCTTGGATTTCATCGAGCAAAAACTGGGCATGGAAACCGGAATTGCCAGTGCACAACTGGGTGATGAGCAACGCGATCATCGAAGCCTTAGAAACAGTTTTCCGCCTCGACGGTTCGAAGAGCTTCCCCCTGAAATCCGGGACTCGGCTTGGAAGCATCTCGGATTGCGAACAGAAATTAACCCCAATCTTCTTCCGTTCTTTCCGTCGGCCGAAGATGTCCTCGGTGGAGAGACCCAGGTAGCGCGACAAGCGATACTGCGTTACCGTGCCCGGCGCCCGATGCGTCGGGCGGAGAATCGCATCGCTTCTGTGGAGGGATACACCCTCGCGCGCATGATTGATACCGCCCGAATACTCGGGGATACGGACCGGCTGGCGCGGGCGGTTGCTCGGATTGACAGTCTGGCCGATTTCTTTCTCGATTCAGAAATACTCAAGGTCATCTCCGACGACCGGCCACCTGCGCCAGGGTTAGAAAGTTATCTGGGTTTGGCCGATGCCTACTTGGCTTCCTATTTGGCAACTGCCCGGGTCACAGATCTCCAGCGCGGAGAAGTGGTTCTCAGGTCGGCTTTGAAGGCGTTTGCTACCGGGCGTCCAGGGTTATTCGTCGCCACGGGGGACTATGCGTCTAATGCCGAAAGGAAGCGCCAATCATTTACGGTCGTAGATTCGGATGTTCCCGAGATTTGCGACGGAGTAACGGAATCCTCGACCGCGCACCTCATGCGTTTGTGTCACGACTATTCTAGGGTTATGTTGGCTCCAGATTTGGTGACAACCGCATTCAATATTCGGTCGCGATTCTCGGCGATCGCGTCCGACATCGGCCCCGGAGCCGTGGGCTTTTTTGGCGCGTCCGCTAGCATGCAAGACGAGGCATATTTCGTCACGGTCGGCAACCGGGCGACCGATCTTGCATTGGCCATCTCAACGAAATCGCCGTTTCGCCTAGTGGTGCCTGCCGTGGGGACGGTGCATCCGGAGGTTCAGAAACGCGGTCCCGGTGTCTACATTGTCCGCGGAGGAATCATTGAAGGGCCAATGACCGTGCCGCAAGCAACGGGACAAGTTTCCCCCACCTATCTAATCGGAATCTAGCTTGGAAGGCACGCCTATATCGGGATCATTTCATTCCAATCCAAGCCGATTTTCGCATCGACCTCTGTCGGAACCTTTAATACCAAAGCGGTTTCCATAGCTGTCTTTAGGGCAGGAATGATTGCTTCATCTCCAATCGGAACCTCAAAGACCAGTTCGTCGTGAACATTGAGTAGCATCCGCGAAGTTGAACCCGCCAGCGCCGCTTTTGCCTTCAACATTGCCAGCTTCATCATGTCCGCCGCTGTCCCTTGGATCGGTGCATTCATTGCCTGACGTTCCGCGTAGCGCCGCTCGTTGATCCGCCCGGCGTGAATGTCCGGGAAGTGCCGCCGACGGCCGAGCAACGTCGTCGTGTAACCCTTCGCCCGCGCTTCCGCAACGATGGATTGCGTGAACTCCTTAACGCTCGGAAACTTCTCGTTGTACTGCCGAATCAGCTCTTTCGCCTCCGCAATGCTAAAGCCAGCGCCCAGTTGCTGCGCCAGACCGTACTCGGTCACCCCGTACAAAATGGCGTAGTTCAGCATTTTCGCGTAACGACGCTGCTCTTTTGTGACCGTATCGGCGCGGAACATCTCCTGCGCCGTGACGGTGTGAACGTCCTCGCCTTCGTTAAACGCCCGTACTAGGGCCGGCTCTTCGCACATATGTGCCAGCACTCGAAGTTCAATCTGGCTATAGTCCAACGAGGCGAGACGGTAGCCGTCGGCCGCCTGAAACGCCCGCCGAATGCCTCGCCCCAGCTCGGTCCGGATTGGAATGTTTTGCAGGTTCGGATCGTTACTCGAGAGCCGCCCCGTCGCGGCTCCGGTTTGATTGTAAGTCGTGTGGATCCGACCGTCCTCTTTGATCAAGTTAGAAAGGTTGTCGGCATAAGTAGATTTAAGCTTCGATAGCTCTCGCCAGTTAAGTACTTGGGCCACAATCTCGTGCTCCGCCGCCAGATCCGCCAGTACTTCGACGCCGGTTGCGTATCCTGTCTTGGTCTTTTGGGCCCCGGGAAGGCTCATCTCTTCGAACAGCACTCGCCCCAATTGTTGCGGGGAACCAATCGTAAATTCATGCCCGGCTAGCTGCCAAATCGATTGCTGCAACCGACCAATCTCCTCCGCCAGCGTCTTACTGAACTCGATGAGCTGCGATCGATCGGTGCAAATTCCCAATCGCTCCATTTCGGTCAAGATCGGAATCAGCGGTAGCTCAACTTCATCCAGAATCGCCCGCTGATTCTCCTTATCCAGCTTCTCGGCTAAAACGGGTTGGAGCAACGAGATTCCGGCGGCAAATTGGGCGGACTCGGTTGGGGGAGCTAGGTCCAGATATCCCGTGAGCAAATCCCGGAGAGGGTAGTTACTCCTCTCCGACCGCAAGACGTAGGCCGCCAGCATCGTGTCGAAACCGGGCGTGCGTCCCAGCTCGGGATTGCGCCGGTAAACGGGTTTCGCATCGTGCATCGCCGCTTGGGTCGGATGCAAACGCAACAGGTCAATACCGATCGCTTCCGAAACCTCCCGTACCTGTTTTCCGCACGCCACAAATGCCGAACGGGTTGCTTCTTCAAACAGATCCGTGGCCGGAGCCGACGCGAAGTAAAGGCCATAGGGACGCCCCGCGACGAACTCGCGAATGTTCCGCAGGTCGTTGACCGGGCGAAGCTCCACTTCCAGCGCCTCGTCGCCTACCTCCACCGCTGCTGGTGCGGTGGCGGAGAACCCAACCTGGTAGCGGGCCAGAACGAACGGTGCCCGCTTCACTAATCCCTTAAACTCCAGCTTGTCCATGAAGGCAATGGCCGCCTCCATCTGCTCCGGCGTCAGCGAGAATGGCTTGAAGTCATAGGTGATAGGCGCGTCTCGCACAATCGTGGCGAGCCATTTACTCACCTTCATCTGGGCCTCATTCCCTAGAATCTTCTTCTGATACTTGGCGGGGAGCTCATCGAAACGCTCAAGAATCTGTTCAATCGTCCCGAAGGTGGTGATCAGCTCCGCGGCACCCTTGTCGCCGATCCCGGGGACACCCGGAATGTTATCGCTGGTATCGCCCTTGATGGCCTTAAAGTCGGGAACGAGTTCTGGACCAACGCCTAGCCGCTCAATGACGGCGGCACGATCGTACGTCATTGTATCGGTGACTCCCGTCTTCATGGTGAGCACCGAAACGCAGGGATCCACCAGCTGCAAGGAATCCAAGTCACCCGTCACGACGGTGGTGTCGTAGCCGTTCTCTTCCGCTTGCTTGCTAATCGTTCCCACGACGTCATCAGCTTCAAAGCCGATGCATTCCACTTGATCAATCCCAAGCGCGGAAATCAGTTCCCGCGAGTCTGCTAGCTGGACCTTCAGCTCATCGGCGGTTTCTCGTCGCGTTCCTTTGTATTCGGCAAACTCGGCGTGGCGAAAGGTCTTTCCGGGAGCGTCCAGCGCCACCACCACGGCGTCGGGCTGAATCTTCTCGATGAGGTTCAGCAACATCGACGTAAAGCCGAAGAGGGCATTGGTTGGGCGTCCATCGCTGGTGCTCAAATACCGGGTAGCAAAAAATGCCCGGTACAGAAGGGAATACCCATCAATGAGAATTAACCGCTTGCGCGGACTTTCAGCCACGGTCCCAGTTTACTGGTGCCGAAAGGATGACTAGTCGTCCGCGAACGGATCGTATTCCGATTCGGCCGGAGGAGCCGAAGTTCGTGCCGGTGCGGAATAGTTGCCACGGGATCCGCCGCTTGCCGCGGGTTGAGCCCCGGGGGCATCGTCGCGAGGTCGATCAAGACCGTTGACTTGGTCAGCCACCACTTCCCAAATTTCTCGGTTGACCCCTTCTTTATCGGTGTACTTCCGACTTTCCATCCGGCCCTCGACGCTTACCAACCGACCCTTGCCGAGATAGTTCGACACGTAATCGGCCGTTTTATCCCAGACCTTAATGTTGAAAAAGTCGGCATCCCGCTCGTCTGGGTTGGTCGGTTTGATCCGCTTGTTAACGGCAATCGAAAAGTTCACGAAGTTCTTTCCGGTCGTCGTGGTGCGCAATTCGGGATCGCGCGTTAACCTACCAACCAAGACAATGCGATTCATGGCGTTACTATTTTACTAAAAATTCGAGTGAAATCGCGTCGAAACTACTCGGCGGCGGCAACAGCCTCTTCAGGCTTCACGGTTGGTGCCGTCTGAAGGTAAACGCGGTGTCGAATCACGTCGTCGCTGATGCGCATGAGTCGTCCCAACTCAGCCGGAACGTCGGCCGGAGCTTCAAAGTTCATGATGACGTAGTTGCCTTCTTTGAACCCGTTGATCTCGTATGCCAGCTTTCGCTTATCCCACTTTGCCGCCACGGAAACCGTTCCGCCCTTTTCTTCCACGAGGGTCTTATAGCGGTCTGCAATCCGCTGAACGTCGGAATCGGTGAATTCCGGCTTGACGATATAAAATGCTTCGTACTGTCGATTTGCCATGTTGGGTCCCCTCGGTCGTTGGCACCAGGAAAGGTTCGCGGTGCGAGGAATGAAGAGGATACCCGTTTATCGCCAGCAAAGCAGCTTCACCCCCAAGTCGAATCGCATCGGCCCGATCAAACTGCAATATCGTACGCGGCGGCGGTGCTGTGCGTTCCCGCGCCTAGAACCGGACAGTTTTCATCCGTCTTCAACCGCGTTGGTACATCGGCGGAACGAAAGCGTTCCGCTACTCATAGTTTAATGGAGATGCCTGATCGGTACATTTTCCAAAAATCCCGTTGGTTCTCCGCGCCGGTCGACAGGCTCCGCGCTTTGCACCATTCCGCCGCGGTTATTCCCCAGCTCACGCCGCCCTTTGTGCAAATCCGGGTGGAAGGTGATCCATCGATCACCGAAGGGAACCTGCAGACCATCCTGAGTCGAGTTTGGCCCCTTCCTTTTCAAACCTGGAAGGCGCGCATCTCGAACGTAGGCGACAACGGCTTTACGGATACTGCCGAGCAGTCCCCCTTTAAATTCTTCCGCCATCGCCACGAATTCAAAGCGGAAAACGGCGGATGCCGATTGTCCGATTCTATCGAATATCTTGCCCCCGGGGGCTGGGTCGGAAACGCCATCGCGCGGATCGTCTTAACGGTTTTGTTCACTTATCGGCACGTGCGCACCGGCAAACTGCTCACTCAAGACCGTTGGTAAAGCCGCCGCTGGTCACGCCATCGTTCGTCTTTATCAGCCAATCTACGATGTCATCCCGGGGAACCAAAACCAGTTCGCCCTTCTTCCGGGAGATGAGTACCGGGTCCTGATCAATCAACCCCAGGAAGCCCTTTGGCGACGGAATGGGATCCTTCAACCAAAGGTATTCATTCCCCGTGGTCCCGCCGTTATTGAAGGTAAACCGCGCCCGAATCGCAAACCGATCCCCTACCTTCGCATTCGAGAGCGCCTTGGTGAATTCCGGCAGACGGCGGCGAGCCTCTCCCATCGCGGCGGTCAATTTTGCCGAAGGCTCGGTGACGCGTTTCACCCTCAACCCGGCGCTCGGCAACAGCGCAACCGCTATCCCAAGAAGGACTAGAGCGGCAAATGCCATCCAAAAAACTCGCCCCCGATTCATGGCTACTCCGACACTTCGGCCCAGGTGGACGGTGTTTCAGATACCCGTAACCTCTCCAGCTTCACCGATCCCGCTGGAATCACGTAAAGGTCTTCGGCAAATCCCCCCGCTAAAATCGCCCCGATTCGCTCGAACAGATGCCGGGCGATAACCTCCGTGGTCGGCTCCTCTGCATCAAAGACGACGGTTGCATCCGCTGGGTACAGTCGCCGCAATTCCGGAAGCAACGGGTCGTTGCTATTGATCGCCATCGCGTGATCAAACTTTTCGATCTCGCCCGAGAGTGCCAGCTTCAAAGCCTTAAAATCCACCAGCATGCCGTGAGAGTCCAGGCGGTCTCCACTCACCACCACTTCCACCGTGCGCGTATGCCCGTGCGGAAAACGACACCGCTCTGGATGCTGAGATAAAAGATGCCCACTTTCCACGATGAAAGTCCTTCCCACGCGATAAGTTGGCATTCTCTTATTGTGACGCCATATAATCTCGGCGTGTCCTCACCCGCAAAGACGCTGGGATCCGCCATTCTTTCCGCCTGCGACCGTTTTGCCGACCGTCCGGCAATGATGGTTCCGCCCGATTTTGCGGCTCTCACGTACCGAGAACTTCGTGACCGCGTTGCTGGATATGCGAGCACTCTCAAGTCCCTTGGGCTAGAGCGCGGCGACCGCCTCGCCATCTGCGCAGAAAATTGCCCGGAGTGCACCCAGGTCGATTTTGCCGCCCAGTGCCTTGGCATCGTTACCGTTCCGATTTTTCCCACCCTCCCGGCCGACCAAGTGCAATATATCCTGGCTAATTCCGGGGCAAAATTGGGACTAGCCGGCACTGAGGACTTGGCGAAAAAATTTGGCGACACCCCATTTCAAATTCTGGGCCAACTAACACTCGGCCCTATCGATTTGGTTGCCCTGGAGCGCGAGGCGGATATTGGAGATCGCGAGTCGCTGGTAACGATTATCTACACCAGCGGGACGACGGGGGTGCCAAAGGGAGTCATGTTGCCCGCCCGTGTATTTCTGCACGAAGTGGACGCCGTTCCCCGCGCCGCTCACATCGGCCCCAGCGACGTCTTCTACAGTTTTCTCCCTATTTCGCACGTTTACGAAAGGGTTCCTGGCCAATACTTACCGCTTTTGACCGGAGGCACCGTTGCCTATTCACGGGGCCTCGCCGCGATGGCCAGCGATTTTACAAAGGTACGCCCAACCGTAATCCTCTGCGTTCCCCGATTTCTCGAGTCCTTCCGAGATCGAATCCTGGACGGGGTGAAGAAACTGCCGCCACTTCGCCAGCGCCTCTTTGCCATGGCTCTCACCAGCGGAGTAAAGCGAGCACAGGGTGGATTCGCCCCGCTCCAACCCTTGCTGGATCGCCTCGTGATGGAAAAAATTCGAGAACGAATGGGCGGCCGCGTCCGGTTCCTTGTCAGCGGCGGTGCTGCCCTCTCACCGGCCGTCGCGGAGTTCTATTTGGCCGTGGGAATTACGATTCTCCAGGGCTACGGTCTCACCGAGACCGGTGGCGGCACCGTCATCAATCGACCCGAAAATAACAAGTACTGGACGGTCGGAGAACCCATTGAAGTCGAGGTCAAGATTGCCGAAGACGGCGAGATTCTCATTCGCGGCGACCTTGTGATGCAGGGCTACTGGCAAATGCCCGAAGAAACGTCCGCCGTCCTCGACTCGGAAGGTTGGTTTCATACCGGCGATATTGGCGAATTTGAGGGCAAGAGCTTGAAAATTACCGACCGGAAGAAGGATCTGCTGGTCCTCGGTAACGGCAAAAACATCGCCCCCCAACCCATCGAAAACAAACTCCGCCAAAGCGATTACATCGCTGATGGCGTACTCCTTGGGGACGGAATGGATAGTTGCGCGGCGCTCATAGTCCCCAATGCCGAGCGGGTCCGCGAAAAACTCGGCCTTGCCGAATCCGAAGACCTCTCGACATCCGATGCCGTCCGCAAGCTCTTGAAGTCCGAAATCGACGCCATGAATCGAACTCTCGCGCCGTTCGAGGCGGTCAAGCGTTTTGCCGTCCTACGGGATCCATTCTCCGTTGCCACCGGCGAACTCACCCCCAGCCTCAAAGTAAAACGGAAATTCGTCCGCGAAAAGTACGCAGAACTTATTAAAACCCTATACTAATCGGCTTCATACTTCACGAATGCGGGACTGTTGATCAGGAACCAACGGATCTCGTCCACCGCCGTCCGCGCCGCTTCCTCAGGGACAAACCGACCGACGTGCGGAAACTCCACGCTTTCGCTGTTCGGAAGCAACTGCTGCCATCGCTCCAGATAGTCCGGCCGGTACATCGGGTCCTTCATTCCCCAGAGAATGAGCGTCCGCTTAAATTCGATCGCATCCCGCAATTGCCATAGCTTGCGAAAGAAGGGTGCGGAGTGCCGCAATCCCTCGATCATCGCGTACAGCCCGCGACGCTCGTGAAACGGCCGGAACGGCTCCAGATATTGAATCTGGATCGGCTTGGAAATCCGGTGCCGGTCCGCAAACAACGCCGGCATGATAAAGCTCGGCGAGGCATTCAGCACTCGGTAGTAAAACCGATTCCATGGATTGCCAACCAGCTGCGCCAGCTTCATCGCGGACCGATTCTCCTGCAACGGCCACATCCAAGTATTGAACAGCACCAGTTCCCGCACCCGCCCGGGATATTTAATCGCAAAATTCAACGCGATCGGTCCGCCTGAATCATGGACCACTAGCACGATGTCCTTCAGATTCAAGTGCAGCATCAAGGCTTCAAACCGTGCCGCTTGGGCTTCGTGGGAATAGTCAATCCGGTCCGGTTTGTGAGAGAGCCCAAACCCCAAATGGTCCGGCGCAATGCATCGGTACCACGGCGACAGTCCCCGAATCAAATGTCGCCACATGTAAGACCAAGTGGGTGCGCCATGGACAAACACAATCGGACGACCGCGACCCTGGTCAACATAACTCATCCACCCGTCGCCTGTGTCAAATTCTCGGGTTGCAAAGGGATACTGGACAACGTTCAACCAAGGATTGTCGCTGTCCAAGCCTTTCGGAGAGGTCCGAATTCGCTTTGCCACCGGATAAGTCTACGAAGGTTCTGTCGCGAACTCGGCAGGCATTATCCCAGCGCTCGTCGAAGATCCTCGATCAGATCGACCGGATCTTCAATCCCAACGCTGAGGCGGAGCATGGAGGGCGGAATTCCTTTGCTCAGTCGCTGCTCTTCGCTCATGGTGGCGTGCGACATCAGCGGCGGATAAGCGACGAGCGATTCAACCCCGCCGAGCGATTCCGCCAATAGAAATACCCGCGTGCTTTCAGCAACTTGACGGGCAGTTTCTACGGAATCGAAATCCACCGCCACCATGCCGCCAAACCCGCGCATCTGCTTCTTAGCCGTTTCGTGGTCCGGGTGGCTCGGCAATCCTGGATAGTGGACGCTCTTCACCTTCGGATGGCCCTGCAAGTACTCTGCCACCGCTTGGGCATTTCGCGAGTGCTGATCCATGCGACATGCCAACGTTTTCACGCCGCGCAGCGACAGCCAACAGTCGAATGGGGACGGCGTGGCGCCGAACGCTTTGTTGTATTCAAACAGCCAGGTACCGAGTTCGGAGTCGTTCGTAATTGTCGCTCCGCCGATCACATCGCTGTGGCCAGAAATGTACTTAGTGGTGCTGTGAAGGACGATATCAACGCCCAAGTCCAGCGGGTTTTGAAGCGCGGGCGAAGCGAAAGTGTTATCAAAAACCACAATCAGACCGTGACGCTTGGCTTCGGTTACCACCGCGGCGATATCCGACACTCTCAAATTAGGGTTCGTCGGCGTTTCAAAGATGATCATCCTCGTGGACGGTCGCACCTCGTCCGCGATCGTGAGCGGATTGTGCGCGCAGAACTCACTGACCGAGACGCCGCTACGGGGCAACCACTGCTCGCCCAGTCGGAACGTCCCGCCGTAGATATCTCCGGCCATCAACAGGTGATCGCCCTGCTGCAACAGGCTAAAGCAGGCCGCAATGGCCGCCATCCCGGAGCTAAAGAGAGTGCAGTGCTTCCCGTTCTCCAGGGTCGCGATCACTTGTTCTAGGATCAGGCGGTTCGGGTTTTGGCAGCGCGTGTAATCGACGCCCGGGATATGATCAAGGTCTTCCCAGGCAAAGGTGGTGGACTGAAAAATGGGGGGAATAACCGGCTTGAATCGTCCTTCGGGGTCCTGACCAACGCGCAGGGCCCGGGTGGCAAACTTCAAACAGGAATAGTCCATTGGACACATAGAATAGCAAAGTCCACACGAATCTGGGAGTAAATCGCGGAGGCTGACTTATTTAATTAGGAGAATTCCCTCGATTAACTTCGAATGTAATCCCGAATGTTTTTGACGCCGTCCTGATCCATCCTTACGCAAAGGTCTCGGAGAATCTTGGGAATCAAACCGGGGCCACCATAGATCCACCCGGTGTACAACTGGGTCAGATGGGCTCCCAGCTGGATCTTCCGAATGACATCATCCGCGTCAAAGATTCCGCCCACGCCAATAAGAGTAAGCGAGTTGCCGCACTGCCGCGCTAAGTGAGCCAGTGCCGCATCGGACTTATCTCGCACGGGTCGTCCCGAAAGTCCGCCATCTTGACGAGGATCTGCCTTCAGGCCATCCCGCGAAATCGTCGTGTTGGTGGCAATCAGACCAGTGGCGTTACCGGCCATTGCCACCGAAATCACATCATCCAGAGCCGACTCGGTGAGATCGGGCGCCACTTTGATAAAGAATCGGGCCGTCGCGTCTTCGCTTTGGAGCGCCTGCAAAATATCCATAAGCGGACCTTTCTCTTGCAAAGACCGCAGTCCCGGTGTATTCGGGGAGCTTACGTTTATCACGTAATAGTCGCCCAAACCACGCAACTGCCGAAACGCCTGACGGTAATTTTCCGGGGCGTCCGCCGGTTCGGTGTCTTTGTTCTTCCCCAAATTGATGCCCACCGGAAAGGTGCCACGGTTTCGGAGGCGACCGGCGACCGCCTCCGCCCCGGCGTTGTTAAATCCCATTCGGTTGATGAGCCCCTGATCTTCGGGCAGACGAAACATCCGCGGTCGGAGATTTCCCGGCTGGGGCCGCGCGGTTACGGTCCCAATTTCCGCATGACCAAAACCGTACTTGGGCCAGGCTGCCAGGTGTTCGGCATTCTTATCAAAGCCCGCGGCAAGACCGATTGGATTGGAGAAATGTACGCCAAAAAGGGTCTGTTCCAACCGGGAATCCGTAACCGTTCCCCCGCCCAAACCCAAGTCAATGAGTTTCCCCGCCATGCCATGAACCCATTCCGGATCACACCGAAATGCTAACGGCCGCACCACCGATTGATAGAAACCCACCTCTGTATTGTGAATCGTTCTAAAATAGCGCACCGATGCGCTTCCGATTACTTCCTCCGCTCCTGTCTTCTGCGGCTCTCGCGATCGCGGCTCAGAGCCTGGGTCAAGCCGCGCCCGATGCCCTTAAAACCGAGGGGTACCTGCTGCCGCCCCGGGCCGTCGCCGATGCTGCCCTGGCTCCCTGGTACAAGAACATCTCGCTCGGGCAGCTCAACTCGTCCGGTCAGTTCTCGCTCATTACCGAACGCGACGGCGCGCCGCCCCTTGCCCGATTGGCGCGACCCTACGAAAAGCTTGGTGGCTTGCAGGTAGATCGACAGGCGATCCGAGAGCGGTCACTCTACGTCCGGAGTGCGGTTGGCTTCCGCATCATGAACACAGCTACCGGAGCCCTCAAGCCAGTGAATATCCCCGACGGAGCCCGAGTTTCCAACCCCGTTTGGGCCCCCAATGGCGCCCAGTTTGCGTTCCTGGCTCACTTCGAGGACCGATCCGAACTTTGGGTTGGCGATCTGGAAGGACGAACTCGGCGGGCTACAGATCGACCTCTCCTGCCGGTAGCGGTTACCACTCCCGAATGGACCCGTAACGGGGATCTCGTTGCGATATTCCGACCGGATGGGCTCACCGCCCTGCCGCCGCGCGTATCTCTTCCAAGTAGCCCCCGGATTCTCAGCAGCACCCCGGCCAAGGAGAAACTCTACGTCTTTGCCTCGCTGTTACAAACCCCCGAGGACACGCAGATTTATCGCGCCGCCGTCACCGGACAATTGGCCATCGTGACCCCCGGTGGGAAATTCCGCACGGTCGGCAAGCCTGCTGCGTACCGCGGCATCGACGCGAGTCCGACCGGCGAGCAAATCATCGCCACCTATCTTGATGGCCCTGTGAGCTACGTGCTGCCGGAGGGATCGTTCGGCGAGCGCGACGCGATCATCGATGCAAACGGCAAGGAACTCGTCGAACTCGACAAGCGCCCTATGCAAAC
Source organism: Fimbriimonadaceae bacterium (assembly GCA_947447315.1). Classification (GTDB taxonomy): domain Bacteria; phylum Armatimonadota; class Fimbriimonadia; order Fimbriimonadales; family Fimbriimonadaceae; genus Fimbriimonas. The sequence continues at coordinate 4,576 of CANFJD010000004.1, read as the reverse complement.
CGAGGACGAGCCGCCGAAGCCGAAAGACGATGCTCGCCGTGCCATCCGCTGGCGTCCCGATGGAGCGGGGCTCAGCTTCCTCCAACTCGGCCCGGTCGATAAAGACAAAAAGCGAAAAGATCGGCTAGTCCTCTGGAAGGCTCCGTTTACGGATAAAGATGCTGTGACCGTTCTCGAGCAGGACAACCGGATATCCAGCGTCAACTACACGGCCGACGCCAAGCAGTTTTCGGTGACCGATAGCCAAGACGGCAAAACGAGGATTCGGCTGTTCGCCATGGGCAAGCCCGAGTCGCGAACCATTGCCGAATACAAGGCCGACGAAGCAGAAACCACCGGGACGCTCATCAGCTCGCCCGATGGCTACCTGCGCATCAACTCCGACCGCTATGTCTACTTTGCTGGTTCCAACAAGCGCCAGGATGTCCTCAAAGACCCGGTAAAGCCGTGGATTGATCAGGTGGATCTCACCGATGGCAAGCGTTCCCGCGTGTTCGAAGGTGCCGCCGATGCCTCTGAATCGGCAACCATGACCACGAACGACATGGTGGTGGTATCCCGTCAGTCTCGCACCGAAGTTCCGGATCTGTATGCCCAGAATCTCGTCTCGAAGTCTCGCCTCAAGCTCACGCAGAACACGAATTTCGTGCCGGACCTCACTCGCGCCAAGATCGAATACATTCCGGTGACTCGTTCCGACGGAATGAAGCTTTGGGTCAAGGTTACCTCTCCCGCGGAAGGCGTCTTCCGTCGGAAGGCTTTCTTCTGGTTCTATCCCGCCGAGTTTAAGGATCAGAAGGCGTACGACGACAGCCGAAAAAATCTCAATCCCAACCTTTTCACGCCGGTTAGCGGCGGGAGCAAGACCATCCTTCTGCGGGCCGGATACGTGCTCGTGGAGCCAGATTGCCCCATCTTTGCCAACTACGGCGCCAGCAACGACAGCTACGTTCCTCAGTTACGAAACAACCTGTCGGCGGTTATCGATGAACTAGCCAAGCGCGACATCATTGATCGAGAAAAGCTGGCGATTGGCGGCCACAGCTACGGTGCGTTTAGCACCATGAACGCCCTCATCAACACGCCGTTCTTCAAGGCGGGAATTGCCGGTGACGGAAACTACAATCGAACGCTGACGCCGTACGGTTTCCAGAACGAGTCGCGACCGCTATGGTTGGGACGTGAGGTCTACCTCTCCATGTCTCCTATCCTGTATGCCGATCAGATCACCGCAGCGGTGCTGATGTACCACGGTGGGGACGACCAGAACGTGGGAACCGCATTGATTAATTCGGAGCGGATGTTCAACGCGTTGGAATCCCTCGGCAAAACGGCTGCCCTCTACGTATATCCTTACGAGGATCACGGTCAAATCGCGAAGGAAACCATGCTCGATCAATGGGCCCGCTGGGTCGCCTGGCTCGATAAGTACGTGAAGTAATCGGCGGCCCCTGCTGAAATTTCCCTTCCCTGTTTTTGGATGATTTGTGCCGAAAATAGGGAAGGGGTCAGGGGATGGGGATCCGGCACCGAACCGAATAGCGACACAACAAACTATCAGCCACCATTAACCACGGTAACCCAGCAACCCTGGTGAAACGACCAATTTGTGGTGCGGCGCGGTCCTCCGCGCCGATTCAGTCCCCCACCATAATCCCGACCGAACACGACACCCTTAGGCGGCGCGGTGGCTCCTCCCGCCGTAGGGCCGAATAACGACGACGCACTACCCGTAACGCCGCCATCCTGGCGGCTCCGGATAAACAGCCACCATAAAACGGCCCAATTTCCCTTTACCCAGGTTGTCAAAATCGATTCTCAGCTACTAACTAGTACAACCAAAACCAAACTCGTGTCATGCGAAAAATTGCAAGTAAACGTGGTGACACGACCCTCACCTAGCAAGACTACTGTCGGGCGAAAAGTTGCGCAAAAACCGACGACACGAATACGAAATTAAACAAAAAGCCCCCGGAACAAATTCCGGGGGCTCTTGGTAATGGAACCTTATCGTCGAACGGAGTACTTGTCCCGTAGCGTGGTGAACTTGTTGGCCAGATTCACCGGCTTTCCGCCGATGAATTCCATCTGAACCTGAGACGCCATCTCCAGCGGATCGCCGTCGACAATAATCAGATCCGCGACCTTGCCGGGCTCAATCGAACCGCGTAGCTTCTCCTGCCCGAAGATCGTCGCGGCATTGATGGTCAATGCGCGGATGGCATCCTCTGGCTTCAGGCCGTACGCGCAGCTTTGTCCGGCCCGGTTTGCCAGATTCATACTCGCGGAATTGTCCGCGCTCTCGAAGGCGAACACCACCCCGGCCTTGGCCAGAATCCCGGCAGCTGCATACGGGGCATCGTACGGATCCCAATCGGAGGTCGTTGTATTGGCTCCCAGAGCAACCCGGCCGGCTGGCTCGATGATGACCGGAATACGTTCCCGGGCCAACAAATCGGCTTCCTTCCAGGCGTCGGCCGCCCCGCTGAGCACCACCTTCAGCCGGTTGCGCTTCGCAAAGTCCACCGCGGCTCGGATCGATGCCGCATTTCGGACACGTAGCAGAACGACCTTCTGGCGGCGGACATAAGGCTCCATCGCTTCGTAGCTCTCATTCCGCGGCGTCCGAGTACCTGCCAAATACTCTTTTGCCTTGTCGAAGTAGGCATCGAGTTCCTTAATCCGGGTCGGAAGTTCGGATTCTGCCACCACGGCTCCCGCCATATCCTGATCGTGCAGGTGCGGCGAGACCCGGCCGTCTAGCCAGGCATTACCAGTGGTGTTCCAGCCGTCCACCGCGCAGCAAGTGAAATCCTGCGCCAAGTCTTTGTAGGTGATTACCGTCGGGAAGTTGACTACCAAAGCGGCCTTGTTACCCACGCCGATTTCTTCAACCGTCAGTCCGTCGTGCTGAATGAACGCGGCTTGGCCGGCAATAACCCCGCTCAGCGGTCGGCAGAGGGAATGGGTGATCCCGTTCATTCGGGCGGTGCCGTAGTAAACGCTCTCCGGCCACAGGGCCGTCCGCGCATTCAAATCCGGCTGGTACTCGCCGAATTCGGAACTATCGTTGGTCTGTGCGATTCCCGAAATTTCGTTGAGGCCGATATTCGCACCCGCATCAATGAATCCCGGATATACGGACTTTCCGCCGATATCGATCACCTTAGCTTCCGAAGGAATCTTGACGTCGCGGCCCACCGCGAGGATCTTTCCATCTTGGACAACCACGGTGCCGCCCTTAATCGGCGCCCCGGTGACAGGATAAACCGTGCCGTTTACCAACGCAAACGTCTTGCCGACGCTAGGTGTCCGCGGTGATTCCTGATAACGGAATCGTCCCGGAGAGTTCTTGAGGGTCGAAGTGGAATCCACTCCGAATGCGTCGCGGCGCACAAAGTAGGCTTCGCCTTCAATCACCGTCATCGCCGGACGACTGTAGACCGAGAACGGATGTCCGTCCCAGATCGAGACGTCTCCGTCTTTCCCAACTTCCAGGCTGCCCGTTCGCTTGTCGATTCCCAGCTCGGTGGCCGGGTTGATCGTGATCATTTTCAGGGCTTCGTTCTCCGGCACTCCGCCGTACCGCATCACCTTGGCCGCGTCAAGGTTCAGCGCGGTCGTTCCGCCCGTTCCGTCAGTGTTGATACTCACCAGCACGCCGGCTTTCCAGCAGATCCATGCGTTCCAAGGCATCGCGTCGTAGGCCTCGATCTTGTAGCCCCAAAGGTCAGCAAACATGCCGGCTCCCACGCCCGCCTTCGCCATCTCGGGTGCAATCTTGTACGCCTCCAGCGCGTGCTGCATGGCTCCAATCTTGAACCCGTATTCCTGACTCAGCCGCACCATCATGAGCATCTCATCGCTACGGTAGCTGTGGCACTGAACCCAGATTTTCCGATCGAGGATGTCGGCCAGTGCTTCAAGTCGAAGATCGCGGCTGACCTTTTCGCCCTTAGCGATTCGATCTTTGTAGTCTTTGGCCGCGGCAAATGCTCGCCGGTAAACCGATTCAACGCCCATGCGTGATCTCGGATAGCGCCGACTCGTGTCGTCGCCCTTCTGGGTCACGTTTTCGCCCAGCGCAAACTTAACCATCCGGGGCGCGTCCGGAACAATCAAATCGCGGACTGGATGGCGGTACTTGTACTTCACCACCACGCTTTCGCCCCCAATGGCATTGGCGCTACCGTGGAGCAATAGAGCTGACGTGTGGCCGCTCGCCAGCGCCTGCCACATGTTCTTCGATTCTGGATTAACGAAGTAACGAACTGCCGATTCGGGGGTAACCGAGTCGCCACCTTCGTTAACTCCATCCAACCCTCGGTGGCTGTGGGTATCCACAATTCCTGGCATCAAGAACTTGCCTTTAAGGTCCACCGTGGTGACTCCGTCCGGAGCCTTGATGCCGCGGCCGATTTTGGCAATCTTGCCGTTCAAAATCAGCAGATCGCCATTGTCGATGTTGCCTTTGGTGACCGTGAGGATGTTCGCGTGCGTAAACAGCACGTTGCCGTTATATTTGGCGGTAGGCATACGGTCCGATTCCGTCTCGAACGGTAAGTCGGCCGCGCGG
>CANFJD010000003.1 GCA_947447315.1 Fimbriimonadaceae bacterium | reverse complement strand
CTGGCGGCGCCTCCGCCGATCTAAGCGGTTCCGTCAAGATTGACGGCAGTACAACCGTCTATCCGATTGTTCAGCTGATGGCTGAGGATTTTGGCAAGGCAAATGCTAACGTAAAAATCACTGTCAACAAAGCCGGCACTGGAAGCGGATTCAAGAAATTCCTAGCTGGCGAAATCGACATCGCCACCGCTAGCCGTCCGATTGAAGCCAAAGAGCTAGATGAAGCCAAGGCAAAGGGCATCGAATTCCTCGAAATCCCGATTGCATTCGATGGCGTTACCGTTCTCATCAACCCCGCGAACACTTGGGCGACGAACTTTACCGTCGAAGATCTGAAGAAAGCTTGGGGCCCCGACAGCACGGTAAAGACTTGGAAAGATATCAACCCGGCTTGGCCCGCCGATCCGGTCACATTTGTTGGCCCGACTGACAACCACGGAACCTACGAGTACTTCACCGAAGCGATTAACGGCAAGAAGAATCAGATTCGAAAGGAATACCAGCCTAACCAGGAGTACACCGCGATCATCCAGGCCGTAGCCGGTGATAAGAATACGATTGGCTACTCCGGCATCAACTACTACGAAGAGAACAAGGACAAGGTAAAGGCCGCTACCGTTAACGGCATTTTGCCCGGCAACGACACCATCATCGACGGCACCTACAAGCCGCTCAGCCGCCCGCTGTTCATCTACGTGAGCAAGTCGGCGTTCCAGCGCCCAGAGATCAAAGCGTTCATCACGTACGCTCTTTCCGAGGGACTCTCTTCCGTAGAAGAAGCCAGCTATGTTAAGCTGCCGGAAGATGCCTACACCGCCATCAAAAAGCGAGTGGATGCCGGAACCGTTGGTTCTGCATTCCAAGGCGTTGCTCCGGGAACCAAGATCGGAGATATCTTAGCGAAAGAATCCAACCCGTAAGCGTCGCCAATCACCTTCATGCAAGTTCGGCCGGATGATTCCCCCGCCTTTTCCCTCCGTCAAAAAGGCGGGGGGAAAAATGTGTTTACCGAACGCAGCATGCGGCTCATTGCGTTCGCCTGTGCCTTACTGAGTGTCGTCACCACATTTGGCATCATCTGGGTGCTTCTCAGTCAGTCAATTCCGTTCTTTCGATTTGTTTCTCCGATCGACTTTCTCACCGGTACGGAGTGGCGGCCGACCCGAGACCCGGTTGCGTTTGGCGTACTGCCGCTGGTTACCGGCACCCTCATGATCACGATTGGCGCGGGAATTGTGGCCGTGCCATTGGGCCTTCTATCGGCAATTTATCTCTCGGAATACGCACCGAAATGGGCTCGTCAGATCCTTAAGCCCATGTTGGAACTCTTGGCGGGCATCCCCACCGTGGTTTATGGCTACTTCGGCCTGTTCTTTGTGACGCCGCTGCTGAAACCGATCTTTCCTGACATTAAGAGCTCTAACGGCTTGGCCGGCGCGATCGTGGTGGGAATCATGATTCTTCCTCTGGTCTCTTCACTCTGCGAGGATGCCCTCCGATCGGTACCGAAGGCGCTTCGGGAAGCATCGTTTGGGGTGGGCGCTACCAAAACAGAAGTGATTACCCGTACCGTTATCCCGGCGGCTCTCTCCGGAATAATGGCGGCATTCATCCTGGCCCTTTCGCGCGCGCTTGGCGAAACAATGGCGGTGGCTTTGGCGGCGGGATCTAACCCCAAGTTGACGTTCAATCCCACTGAAAGCATCCAGACGATGACTGCATATATCGTTTCGACCGCAAAGGGGGATGCCCCCTACGGCACGGTGAAATACGATTCACTTTTTGCGGTGGGAGTTACGCTTTTTGTATTCACGCTTGGGATGAACTATTTGGCGAACCGTCTGGTTCGTAAGTTCCGACAGGTGTACGCGTGAGTTCCTCACCGTTCAACTCAGCCATGGGTGAATCTGAAAAACGCCATTTGCGAGTCCGAAAGATCAAGGACCTCATTTTTCGCAGCTTGTGTCTAGTTGCGGCGCTTTGCGGAATCGTGATTCTATTTGTCTTCTTGGCGAAAATCGTGATCGACGGTTTTCCGCGGCTTTCGCTTAGTTTTATCACTGCCGACCTATCGGGCCGTCCTTCGCGCACCGGTATTTGGCCCGCGATTGTGGGAAGCCTTTACATCATGGTTCTCACGGCTGCCCTCTCGGTTCCGGTCGGCGTGGCCGCAGCGATTTACCTGGAAGAATTTAATACCAAACGGACCAAGTTAACGGAGTTCATCCAGCTAAATATTGCCAATCTTTCCGGGGTGCCTTCGATTGTTTACGGTCTCCTGGGGTTAGCCGTGTTTTCCCGGTTCTTCGGCCTAAAAGATTCCGTAATGGCGGGCGGCCTCACGATGGGGCTACTTGTATTACCCATGGTCATTATCGTCACGCAGGAGGCTCTTCGAGCCGTTCCAAGGTCGTACCGGGAAGGAAGCATGGCGCTGGGATCTACCCGCTGGCAGGCGATTCGGCACCAAGTGCTGCCTTCGGCCGTACCTGGGATCATGACTGGAGTCATCTTAGCAATGTCCCGAGCGGTAGGCGAGACCGCCCCCCTCATCGCTATCGGGGCCGCAACCATGGTGAAGGCTCCCCAGGGGTTGCTGGATGAATTCACCGTTTTGCCTATTCAAGTTTTCGACTGGTCGTTGAACTCCAAGCAGGCATTTCATCAAACCGCGGCTTCGGCCATCTTGGTGTTGATGACGTTCCTTTTGCTGCTCAATTCTGTCGCCATCTGGCTGAGAGCCCGGTCAACTCGATAAATTTACAGATTAGCAAAAAGACCTTCGTCCGGTATATTCTTGTCCGTGCGGTCTCAGTTGCTTGACTTCCTTAAGCTCCTTGTAAATACTCCTTCACCTTCTGGCTACGAAGAGCGTGCCGCCGAAGTTTATCGGCAATACACGAAGCCTTTCGCGGACGAAATTCGAACGGATATCCACGGGAATGTTGCGGCGATTCTTAATCCGCTTGCCGAGACCCGCATCATGTTGGCGGGGCACATGGATGAAATCGGATTCATCATCCACTACATTGATGACGAAGGCTTTCTGTACTTTTCCGCGATTGGCGGTCAAGACAGTACCGTGGTGGCGGGCCAGCGGGTCACCGTGCTGGGTAAGCAAGACGTGCACGGCGTGGTCGGGCGCAAAGCCATCCACCTCATGGATGACGAGGATCGGAAAAAACGTGCCGATATCCGCGACATGTGGATTGATATCGGGGCAAAGGACCGCGCGGAAGCCGAAGCCATCGTATCGCTTGGAGACGCCGCTGTGGTCGCTTCTGAATTTCAGATGCTGCTGGGTGACCGGGCCGTCGCTCGTGGTTTCGATAACCGAATGGGTTCCGTAATCGTGGCCGAGGCACTGCGTCTGCTGAAGGAAGATGGCGGTTTACATCCCGAAGTAGGTGTCTACGCGGTCGCCACGGTTCAGGAAGAAATTGGTCTTCGCGGGGCTCGTACTTCCGCTCACTGGATTAATCCCATCACTGGCCTGGCGGTGGATGTCAACCACGCGGTGGATTTCCCCGGCGTAGCTAAGTCCCGATTCGGGCAGCTTGACGTAGGGTTCGGCCCCAGCGTCATGCGCGGCGCGAACGCAAATCCCGAGACTTTCAGGATTATTTGCGAAGCGGGAAATGAGGACGGAATTCCTTACCAGGTGGACGTGGCTCCCGGCGGCACCGGCACTGACGGTAATGCGATGCAACTCAACCGATCGGGCATGGCGGTAGGAATTCTCGGCGTCGCCCTCCGGTATATGCATACCCCCGGTGAGGTGCTCTCGCTGACCGACGTAGAGAATTGCGCCCGATTGATGGCTGCGTATTGCCGACGGATTACGCCTGAAACTGATTTCACCCCCAGAATTAGGTAAATCCGTACCTAATGGTCTCCATTCGTTGTAATATCAGCAGTCGATGGCGATGAAGCCCCCTGATCCCGCCCGAGTTTTTGCGGCCTTCCGGATGCGGGCGGTAGTAGCAGGGCTACTACTCATTGTCCCGGCGGTATACGCCAGCGCCAATCAGGGTGTTAGCGGCATCTTTTCGCTGATGGTGGCGCCGATGTCGGCGCTGATCTTCATGCTCTTGCTCAACTATCCGTTGCGCAAGTTTTTCCCGAAACTGGCATTTAACCAGGCGGATCTCATCATCATCTTCGCGATCGTGAGTGTTGCCGCTTCCGTTGGGGGCGAGTGGTCCAACTTTAACCACGCAAGCCAGTACAACTATCCGTTCCAGTCGAAGTGGAACAACGCTACCTTCAAGGACTATCTCTCCAAGTACATCCCCGATTGGCTGGCGGTCAAAGACTTCGAAAAGGTCAAAGACATCCAGGGCGGTGGCCGAGACGTATTTTATGTCTTTGGCAAAATCCCTCTCTACTGGCCTATTTGGGTTGGCTGGTTTGGCCTTATCGGGGCCATGTGCTTCTCGTTCCTATGCATTAACTCGCTTATGCGGAACGCATGGTGCGAGCGAGAGCGACTTACCTTTCCGCTCATCCAGTTACCCGTCGCCATGAGTGAGGGCGGCGGAAGTGGCGGCATTTGGAAGAGCCGTTACATGTGGATCGCCTTCATCGTGATGTTCAGTATTGACATCCTCAACGGCCTCAACTACCTGAACCCCAACATCCCCGCCATTCCGGTTAAAGACCTCTTTTACATCGACCGGGCGTTTAAGGATCCGCCGCTCAGTAACATTGGCGATTTCCGCATTTCGATCTATCCGTTCATGGCGGCGATTGGAATTTTTGTCCCCAGCGACCTGCTGCTATCGTTCGTGGTGTTTTTCCTCATGCGAAAAGCCACCCACGTGATGTTGGCCTCGCAAGGCATTCCCCAGAGCACGTTTAGCGGCACGGCCATTGCTCCCGGCCCACCGTACTTTGACGAACAGACTTGGGGAGGCGTAATCGCGTTGTTCTTGGGTGCACTCTGGGTGAGTCGCGATTACCTCAAAGAGGTTTGGGGGGATATCAAGGCATACCGCAAATCGAGCGATGGTGGAATTCCTCACACCGTTGCCTTTGCGGGGCTCCTGGTCTGCTTTGGCATCATGTTATGGTACGGCATCTATGGGGGGCTGCCCATTGGCTACATGGTGCCCTACATCACTCTGTTTCTCATTTTCTGCGTGGTGCTCACTCGCCTCCGGGCTCAGTTCGGTACCCCGACCCACGAATTTGCCTTTTTTGGCCCCAGCAGCATCATGCATCGGTTCATGGGAACCAAATGGCTTACAGACGGTCAGGCCACTTATGTCGCCCAAGTGTTCCTACTGATGAACCGCATCTATCGCAACCACCCGATGCCGTATCAGTTGGAGGCGATGAAGATGAGCAAAGACGAAAAGCTACACCAGGGCAAGCTGGTCGCCGTAATTGGGGTCGCAACCATACTTGGCTTTTTCCTCGCCCAGTTTTTCCTCACGGTGAAGGTGTATCGCACCGGGGTAATCGGCTGGACGGACGCCGCCGGCTATCTGGAGAACATCCTCAAAGACCGGAAGGGTCCTGATGTCACCGGCATTGTCATGACGGTCGTTGGCTTCTCTGTGGTCATGATTCTCGATGCCATCCGGTTCCGTTTTCCTGGATTCCCGCTTCATCCCGGTGGGTACGTCCTATGTATGAATTACGGCGTGGATTACTATTGGTTTGGGATGCTGCTGGCCCTGCTGATCAAGAACTTTACGCAGAAATACTACGGTCTGAATGGCTACGAGAAACTGAGGCAAGTGGCGTTTGGCATCTTGATTGGAGAGTATGCGGCAGAAACCGTTTGGATGGCCATGGCGCTCATCACCAACCAAAGCACCTACACCATCTCGTTTAACGATCGCTCGCTCGGGGCGCAGTAGTGGCCGGACCGCCTCCCGTTATTTCGTTACAACCTCCGCCCGCTCTGCCTCCCGATGTAGAGATTGATAGTCCCGGTGCGCCCACGCCCCGAGAATATACGGGCTGGGTTCTACTGGTTATCCTGTTCGCGTTTTCGCTCTCGGTTGCGCTCGCCTCTAGTTTGCTGCCGGGTCGAACCCCCACTTCAGCTGATCACCAACAAAGGGTTTCCACGCTGAGATCTTCCTTCGATTGGAATGCCAGCATGCAAAGCATTCGGCCCGGAGCTAAGAACCCTAGCCACTCGGAGGCGCTGAAATCCTTGGCAGATGCGGTGACTCCCTTGAAGAATGCCACCACGGAGGACGCCAATCTGTGGACCGCGGTGACCTACGAACTAAACGGAAAGATCTCCCGCCGGGAGATTCCCAAGGCCGCGAGTGCTCCCTATCAAGAGATCTATGGAAATCCGAAGCTCACTCCCGACCAGGCTCAGAAACTGTCACGGCGACTGGATTCAAAGAGTTTTCTGGACCAACTAGCCATGGCCCATGCGGCGCAAAAGGCCGGTAACCCAGGTCCTTACAACCAATTGGGCGACGCCGCCAAGGGCTGGTGGTTGATTGGCGGAATATTCATTGGCGGATTGTTTATGTTTGGGGGCATTGCCACCGGGATTGCACTGGGTAGTGCCCAGTTAGCCGGGAAGATCCGGTACCGGGGGCATCCCCAATTTCCGATCTCTGCGCTCACCGCCGACCGACTCGCCCTTCGCGCAGCGCAACTATTCCTCGCCTTTTTCATCATATCGCTGGTGCCACAGCTGATTGGGGAGCGACGATTTTCCGATGTGGGGGTCACGTTTGCAACCGGATCTGCTACCATTCTCGCCGCGATTTGGCTCACTCGCGTTCCCATTAACGGACAAAAGTTTTCTCTTTCTTCCCTAGGTTTCACCACTCAGAATCTGGGGCGAAACGTGGGACTAGGTCTGCTCGCGTTCGTGATCGAACTCCCGATTGCCCTCATCGTTGGCACAATCGGCACCAAGATCTTCTCGTTTCTGCCCGAGCCGCACCATCCGGCCAGCGATGCCCTCGCTAATGCTTCGCTACCTGCCATTGCCGCCGTTCTCTTTAGTGCCAGCGTCGTCGCTCCGTTCTGGGAAGAGATGATGTTTCGCGGATTGCTGTTTCCGGCCATCAGTCGGATTACCCCGAATCGATCCAAACGAGTCATCACGGGAGCCATCGTAAGCAGCCTTCTGTTCGCTTCTGTTCACCCGCAGGGGATTGCGCTATGGTTTGCCCTAGGCACGGTTGGCGTGGCGAGTTGCATTCTGGTGCAATATTCCCGATCGCTCGTGCCCAGCGTGGTGATGCATGCCGCGCACAACTTTACGCTACTGGTGGTAACGCTGGTGATGAATCGTTGACGGCGTTGCTTTCTGACCCCTTGCCAAACTGAGACCAGAACAGGCTCCAAATCACCACTTCCACCAACCCTACAGCAGCCTTTGCCACGTCAGGAATATTGGGATCAAAGCTGAAGAAGCCCTCGATGGGGGCGGCGATGAACATCATGATCACGCTGGTGGCGAGGAGGGTGAGGGCGTCGGGACCGACCTCTCGCAGCGAATCTCCCCGCGAGAACCGACCGGGGAAGATGAGCGCCCAGCCGAAGAGCAGTCCGGCAGCGCCGGAGATGAACAGTCCGCTCATTTCCGGCACGCCGTGGGGAGCGATGTTGGAGAACAGGTACGGCAGACGACCAACCGGGGCCAGCTCGTTGGCTAAGGCTCCGATGACGGCTCCGTTAAAGACGACGAGGAATACGCTCCCGATACCGAACGTGCCCGCGCCGACCGAGCCGGTGAGAACCGCTTGGCGAGGATTGTTGGAGGCGTAGAACGTACTGGCGAGGAAGGATTCGTCACTGGACCGTTCTTCGTGCTTTCCGGTTTTCCAACCCTCGAATGACTCCTTCATCATGGGTGGGATGATGAACTCTTTGGTGTCGGGCACCTGGCGGATGATGACCGGGGTGATGGCGGCCGCCGAAACGAAGAGGGTGAAGCTGACAACGACGAACGCGAAACGGCGGCGGAATGCCTGCGCGGCTCGCTCGACGGCACCGACGATGACCTGGCCGACCGGTTTCCGCGGAGCGCGGTAGAGCACGCCGTAGGCGCGACCGGCGAGATCATTCAGATAGTCGATGAGCGGAGCGTTGTTGGACTGGGTTCGTACCAGGGCCAAGTCGCGGCTCACCCCTCGGTACAGGCGGATGAATTCTTGCAATTCTTCGGCGGTGAGGGCGCTGGGAGAGTTGTCGGCCCGCTCGCACAATATGGCTAAACGAGCCCACCCATCCTCTCGCTTTTGTAGAAAGGCTTCCTCGTTCATCCCTCCCTATTTTGCGCAATAGGAAACCTAATCGGGTCTAAAATCGTCGTACCGATGCTTGAATTGCGAATATCATTCGGTGGTGTTGAATGGATGCGTATCACCGGAGCTGCGATCCGTACATAATTCAAGCGTATATCCGATAGCTGATAATGGCAATCGATCCCGAAGACGGCATTCCCAGTTACCTTAACCGGTTGACTCAAGCGCCGCTTCTTTCCCCGGAGGAGGAGGCGAATCTTACTCGTGCCGTCCAGTTGGGTGATATTGCCGCTAAGCAGAAGCTGATCGAGAGCAATATGCGGTTGGTGATCAACATCGCCAAGACCTACCGCAACCGCAGTATTCCTCTGGAAGACCTCATTCAAGAGGGCGCGATTGGGCTGATGCAAGCCGCCGAACGGTTTGACCCCGAGAAGGGATTTCGGTTTTCTACTTACGCCACGCACTGGATTCGCCAGGCGATTGGGCGGGCGATTGATAACAAGAGCAAGGCGATTCGGTTGCCGGCCCACGTTTCGCAGAGTCTCCGCAAGGTGGAGAAGGAACGGGCACGGTTGGCCCGGGAGCTGGGTTACGAGCCGAGTGCGGAGCAGTTGGCCGAGTGCATGGGGCTTACCGTGCGCAAGCTGAACGTACTGATGCAGAGTAGCCAGGATCTGCTTTCGCTGGATATGACGGTCGGCGATTCGGGAGGAATGACCCTGGGCGGTTTGATTCGCGATACCAGTAATGCCGACCCGGAGACGATGATGATCGATCGGGAAGTGGTCGAAGAATTGCAGCGCATTTTGAACGAGCTGAATGACCGTGAGCAGCGGGTGATGAAGCTACGGTTCCACATTGGCTCCGACGATCAGGAAGTGCCTCAGCCGGAGGACGTGGCTCGAGAGCTGAAGCTGAGCCGCGAGCGGGTCCGCCAGATCGAGGTTCAGGCCATTAAGAAGCTCCGCACCCTCGCCCAGCGGCGCCGGTTGAAGGACATCCTCGGTAAGTAGTCACCCGCGCTTTGGCATCGCTTCCCTTGCCAACAAGGCTTCAAAGTGAGCTTGCTCGTGAGTTACCAACCCTTGAGTCATGGACTCGATAGTCCGCTCGTTTCGGTTAAAGCGCCCTCCTCGTGACCGATCAAGGCTAGGGTTACGTACCAGTTGTTCCCATGTCGTCCTATCTTTCTGATAAGCCTCAAGATGCGTCCGCCAGGGGAGCACTTCGTATCCGTTCAATGTAAATCTTCGCCAGGCGTGCAGGACGGTAACTGATGGGTTATCACGCTCGGCAAATGCCAGCACCGCTTCCAGATAGAACTCCTGGGCCGCTCTGAGATGGGCGAGCGTTCGGTGGCGAGAGAACTCACACCGGGCGGCGGCTGGTTCTGGCTCAGCTTCTGACCATGATTCGATGAACGCGCGGTTTCGGTCCATCGCGGTGAGAGTTTCTTTCCAATCCTTATCATTCATCGGTTTCTGGCCGCGACGGATGTGGCCGACTGACCCAGTCTAGCTGGTCGGCGTCGGCGAAGCGCCAGGGGAGTTCTTTTGACTTGGTGATGCCGATGCGGGGGCCGACGAGGATTTTTACCGGTTGCTGCGCGGGCAGGATGTGGATTTCGGAGTTTGGATCCAATAGGTCCAGACCGTTCATTTCCGGCCCGACTCTGAATGCCTTCCCTAGCCGTCCCGGTCCGTCTAGGTGGGTGCCTTCCGGGAAGCCAGCTACCGGTCTTGCGGCGCGGATGAGGACGCCGGCGGCGGTGCCTTCGGGAAGGGCGGCGAGGTTGAGCATCCAGTGGATGCCGTAGTTGAGATAGATGTACGCCGTCCCGGGTCGGTGGAATAGGTGCATGTTTCTCATGCGGGTTTTTCCAAACGCATGGGCCGCCTCGTCGTCTGCCCCCCGGTAGGCCTCGGTTTCGGTGATAATCGCCCTGTGGTCGCCATGGACCAAGGTTGCCCCCAGCAGGCAGCGGGCTCCGGATACTACGTCACGCTCCAGTTCGGCGCGGAGGGATTCCGTTGGGAGCATGATCTTTAACGATACGTTTGGGTCAGGGTTGGTGTTGTTGATTCCACTGGGGGTGGAAGACAGTACGGTAGTTTTACGAGGTTCGGCATCTCACTATTGCGCTTTATAGCACTCTATCCTGCATATTTGGGGGTACTGAATGCCGGTTGGCGCGGTGTGTTTCCCATATTCATTTATTTATTATTTATATTTTTATTGGATTTGCATGCGCATTTGGCGAAACGATTTCGGTCCTTTTGTAGACCTCCATCTATAAGGATCTATAGGTTCAAAATCGAACCGCGTGACAGCCAGTAAAAATACGGGTTTCCCACGTTTTGTTACCCGGTACGAGAGTCGACGCTCATGCAAACGGTAATCGAGATTCCTTGGGGGATTTTCCTATCCTCCGCCTCAATTGATTAAATTGGAATAGGGACGACTATTTGACGTCGTCCCGAATCCAGACCATGGATTGGATGCCATCTCGACGACGACGCCGGGGAGGCGTTGCACTGGCACTGTTGGAACCGGGGTTGTTTCCGCTGGCGGTTCCACTGGTGGTTCCGGGGGCGTAATTGACACCGCTGTTGTTACCGCCGATGGTCGCGACTTGGTCCACCCGGTTCATGCGGGCATAGTTGGGAACCGCCAGCATGGGGCGCCCATCTTTCCATTTGCCGGTGAGGGCCACCACGCCGCCAAGGAGATCCGGGCGCCATTCCGCACGGATCGGCTCCGAGCTCAGTTGCCCATCGATGTTTTCCTGGTCGGCGCGTTCAACGTTGTAGATGAGGGGGCCATATTTGAGGGCCACGCGACCCCGATTTGCCTGGATCTTTTCGTCTGCTACCACCCGCTGCGGTTGGAGTGGCAATTCCACTTCAATCTTGTCGCCTTTTTTCCATCCCCGAGTGATGACAGCGTAGCCCCGTTCGATTTTCGGATTGACCGATTTACCGTTCAGTTTGAAGCTCTGGTAGCCCTTGACGGCGGGGGATTCGGTGTACAACTCGCTGGTGGACCCACCGGGGATGCGCACATATACCGAGAACCGCTTGGACTGCTCGGGGTTCACCGTGATCGAGATATTTCCCCGCCAAGGATAGTCGGTTTTTTGTACCATTTCCACATTGGTACCGGCGACGTCTTCTACCTTGATCGAACTACCGATAAAGAGGTTTGTGTAAATGCCATCTTTGCTCTTCACGTATGTCCAGGTGGGAATCATCAGAAGCGTGCGGGCAATATTCCCGACGCAGCAGGGACAGACATGCCACGGAGTTCGCTCGGTATTGACCAAAGGATTGGTGTAGGCGAACACCGTCCCTTTGAGGTCGGTGGCCCCGAGCAGGGCGTTATACATGGTCTGCTCGTAGAGATCCGCGTACTTTGCATCGTGGTAGGCAAGATTGAGCTTGTACTGGAAGAAAATGAGGCCGCAACTGGAGCAGGATTCGCAATAGGCTTCATTGCGCAGAGAATAGTTGGGTCCAAATCCTTCGGACGTCTCCCCGCTGCCAATGCCGCCGGTGACGTAGTACTTTTTGTTGACCATGTTGTCCCAGAGGGACAGCACGGCGCTTTGATAGTCGTGATCTCCGGTTTCGGCGGCGATATCGGCCATACCCGAGTAGAAGTAGGTGGCCCGCACCGCGTGGCCGACCGCTTCGTATTGGCGTCCCGGGGGTAGGTGGCTCTGGTCGTATTCGGCCCCGCCCGCGCGAGAGTCGAGCAGGAATTTAGCGAGGGTGATGTAGGGCGTGCCGCGATGGTTGCCCTCCATATCGTTCACAAATCGCCCAAAACGGACAAGGGCCTGCTCCATCTCTTGGTGCCCATCGAACCATGTTTTTTTGCCCGGGCCAACATTGGCCACCCAGCAATCGGCCAACTTCTTCGCCGCATCGTAAAGACGGCGATCTTTGCCATCGGTGAGGGTGTAGTGATTGATAGCCGACTCGATGAAGTACCCCGCCACGTATCCTTCGTGATCTCCACGATGGTCGGGAGACCAATGTTTACGGTTGGAGAGGGTAAAAGCAGTTTGGAGATAGCCGTCGGGCTCTTGGGCGGCCAGGATGATGGGGATCCAGCGCTCTAACGTGGCCCGCATTTTGGCCTGCGCGTTGATCATGTCCTTGTTTCCCTTGGGATCTACCATGAGGGCGATGCACATCGATTCGACGGTTTGATGCACCCAGGCGTTGGCAAACACGTAGCCTTTGTGACCGGCGTGGGGGAGGCCCTTGAGGGCTTTACCCGCTTCAATGAAATTATCGATGCCCCCTTGGCCTTCGGTGAGATCGGTGCGTTCGCAGTACTCGATGCAATGGGGAATCCAACTGACGATGAGGGCTTTGGCGCGTTCATTCCAAAGCGGACTATCGATACGGTATCGCCGGGTGTAGACCACATCCAGCCGTTCTTTGGGGGGAGCGGATTCGGCACGAACCCGGAGAGTAGATCCTTCGCTCAATTTCTGATCGACTGGGGCCAGCTTTAGAATGTATTCACCGGGGACGGAGAAGGCGGCGGTGGTCTGCGGCGAGGTGGCGTCGGCGAAATGGACGGGGCCGGGGCCGGATACTTTCGACCAGGTGATGGCGCTCGTCCGAGAGGGATCGGCCCATTCGGCCTGCCCGGTGAGGTACGTGACACCGCTGAGGACGACCGATCGGTCTACGCCCGCATGAAAAATGGGAGGGAGATCGGGAATGGGACCGTAGCTATAGACGCGCCATTCCAGGATGCCGGTAGAGAGTCTTCCGTCGGAATCGATCTCCAGACGAATTTTGTTAGTGGTGACGGGGGTGAAGGTGGTGAGATTGAAGGTATCTCTGAGGACGCCCAGCCCTGTGGCCGCGAGTACGGGAACAAAGGACGTACCATCCCAGTACGTTACGCGGTACCCAGCGGGAGCGCCAACTCCGGCCCCATCGACCCACCAATAGACTTCCACCTTATCGGTGGTGATGGGTAGGTCCCATTCGTATTGCACCCACTGGCGGTCGGTTTTTGGCCAGTTTCCGTAGGATGATTGTTCCGCATCAGCCGAATTTCTCGGCGAGTGGCCATCGTTAAGCGCGGTGAGCTTGGTATCGCCCGAAATGTAGGAAGTAGAGAGTTTGGCAAGCTTGGCCAAATTGACGGAAACGGGGGCTTTCTGGCTGAAAACCCGGCCCACAGTGGCGGAGAATACGACTCCCATGGCTCCGATAAGGAAGCTACGGCGGTCTAGGGAAATTTTGGAAAACGCGGAGGTCGGATCAGGGGGAGTCATGGGGTGCTAATGGACGATTCCGTTACCCAGATTTTGACGCCAACGCTTAGGGGACACGTTCGCGCCCGGGGGTGAGAATTTCGCTGGGGTGGATGCCTTCGGGGAAGCCGGCTACCGGTTTCGCGGCGCGGATGAGCATCCAGTGGATGCCGTAGTTGAGATAGATGTACGCCGTCACGGGTCGGTGGAACAGGTGCATGTTGCTCATTCGGGTTTTCCTAGATTCATCTCGGCAGGTGATCCATCAATGGCATTGGTGGATGCGATACGATATAGGCACGGGAAACCAGCTATTCGAAGCCACGTATTTGGGCCATTTACTTACGCGGAGAATGACGGAAATTGCACAGACATTAATACTCCGGCAGTAATACTCCGACAGTAATATTCCGGGGGAAACCGAGGCGATGACACGAAACGAAGCGTTAGAGATATTGCGAAGGGAAAAACCGCGACTGATAGAGCGCTATGGCATCGAGCGGATTGGGCTGTTTGGTAGTACAGCTCGGGATGAAGCGCGTCCCGATAGTGATGTGGACGTGTTGGTGGACGTTTCGGTGACCAATACCTGGGAATATTTACGGCTGATTGAAGAGATCAATGCCGCCTTTTTGGGCCGGGTAGACGTGGTTCGTTACGGGCCGCACCTACGCCCCCAGTTCCGCGAACGGCTTGAGCGGGATGTGATGTATGTCTGACGCCGCAAGGCTCCGTGACTGACTTGATCAGTGTTTAGAGGCTATTCGTAGGATAGAAGAGCGAATAGAGAGGGTTGAGAAACCAGAAGATTTCGTCGGTGACGATCACCGGACCATGACTTTGGACAGCATCTGCATGATGCTAATTGTTCTAAGTGAATCGCTTAAGCGTATCAACCGAGCCACCGACCGGAGCCTGGAGGTTCGGTTCCCTGAGGTGCCTTGGGGCCAGTTCATTGATACACGTAATTTTCTGGCTCACGAGTATTTTGGCGTTGATTACGCCGTAGTCTTCGACTTAAGTAAGTTCCGGATTGGGGAAGTGAAGGAAGTAGTTCTGCAGCTCGCGTCGGAGTTGGACCACAGTTGACCAGCTGATTCTCCAGATTGGATTGGCGATACCTCCAGAAATTGCGACTGAGTTGTTTAAGTCTGGGCGCGTTCGATGAATCTTTCGGCGTTGCGGAAGTGATATTGAACCTGTAACTACGATCGCCGCGTGGGTTTGGTGCCTCACACGTCGTGTGAGGGCTACTTTGGGTTAATGGAGTGAGGGCTGCTCGGGTGGCTACCGGGGTGAAAAATCTCCGCCACGAATCTTGAAACTCGTGAGATAATAGTAGACAGATATGCACTATATTTGTCTGGTTCACGTAGACGGGCAGTTGGCAGGGCTGCATGGGGGGGAGGGTCCTTTGGTGGTGGTGCGGGACCGGCGGGTGCGGGATGCTAACCCGGCGGCCCGGGCCAAGAAGATCGATATTGACATGGGGCTGAACGAGGCCCGACTGCTGGCGGACGGCTTGCAGATAGTGGAATATGACCCTGACCAGTACCGGGCGGATGCGGAAAAGCTGTGGGACCGGCTGGCGGATTTTTCTAATTACACCGAGCCCATTGCCGAAGATCGGGTTTTTCTGGACCTGAGTTCTCATCCCGATCCGGCTACTTTGGCCCAGCGCATTTCGCTGATGATTCAGGATTCGCGAGTGGCGATGGCGCCTTGCCGGTGGATGGCCGAGGCGGCGCTGACCGATGCCCGACCGTACCGTGACATAACCGGCAACCCGGAGGCGTTTTTGCACGCCAGCGTGATGGATCAATTTTTGGGCGTGGGAGGGCCGGTTCGAGACCGGCTGAAGGCGCTGGGATATCAGCGCCTTGGGGAGCTTTTGGAGCTGAAACCGGAGCTATTTACCCGCCAATTTGGCAGGGAAGGAGCGGCGATTTACCGGGCTTTGCGGGGGATGGACGATCACCAAATTGAACCCATTTGGCCGCGGGCATCGGTGGCGTTTCACCAAGAGACGGAGGGCGCGACCGCGGAAGAAGAGCCGATTCGGTTGGTTTTGGAACAGCTGAGTAAACGGGTGGGGGATGAGCTGATGCGCACAGATCGGAGCGGGAAAGTCATCCAACTGAGTTGGGAGACCGAAGATGGGCGGTGGGAGCGGCGGGAGCGCACGTTTGCCCGGTCGGCGCAATCGCCGGGGTCGGTGTTTGCCCTGGCAAAGCTTTTGCTGAATCCGTGGCCGACGGAGCCGATTACCTGTCTCCGCTTGCGGCTGCCTCACCTGGCGACGGCAGTACGTCGCCAAACCGGTCTTGGCGTGAAGGCCAATGGGGAACGGGCGGGGGAATTGGAATCGGTGGTCTCGCGGGTGGCGGGGGCGTTTGGGAATCAATCGGTGCAGCTGGCGGCGGCGATTGAGGAGCCACGGCGCAAGCGACTTTTACGGGTATGGAAGGATGCAACCGGCTGGTACTGAGGCTTCGGTGGCCCTCATCGCCCGGTGGCGAGAGGTGGGCGAATGGTGGCTGGACGCGCCCGGACGGGAGGTGACCGTGTTTATCGACTGTCGCGGTGTGCGACGGGAGGAGATTCAAGAGATGGGGATCATTCCTTTGGAAAGCGGTCAGTTGCCGTTTACCGAAACCAACGAAGACTTTGCATTGCGGGAACGGAAGATTCGGGACGAGAAATGTTCGGCGGCGACGGGGAATTTGCCCCCCAGCTACTACGAACGGAATGCGCGGGAGCGATGGGGAGGTGGCGGTTGACCTACGTTCCGTTGCACGTTCATTCGGGCTACGCGTTCGGACGTTCGGCGATTTTGGCGGAGGAGATTGCGGTTTTGAGTGCAGCGGCGGGGTGTCCGGCGGCGCTGATTGCGGACCCGCACGGCATGATTGGGGTGGTGGAATTTGCCCGGGCTTGCCGGCGCGAGGGCATTAAGCCGCTGATAGGGGCGACGATTGAACTGCCGGAGGGTGGCGAGATTGTTTTGGTCGCCAAGAGTAAACGGGGATATCAGTCGCTGAGCAACCTTATTACCGCGTGCCATTTAGAAGAGCCGCGGCAGTTTCCGCTGGGGAGTTGGGAACGGTTGCAGCGGTACGGCAGCGATCTGCTCTGCCTGACGGGGGGAGATGGGGGACCGCTCAATCGACGGCTGGTGCGGAGGGATCTGGCGGGGGCAGAGGAGCTTTTGGAGCGACTGATTGCGCTTTACGGTCCTCAGAATGTGATCGTTCAGGTTGAGCGGAGCTACCTGCCGTGGCAACAATCGGTGAACCCGCGGTTGCGGCAATTGGCGGAATCACGCGGGTTACTGGCGGTGGCAGGCGGTCCGATTACCCACGCGCGACCGGAGCATTTTCCTGCCCAGGACATTTTGGTGTGCGCGCATACGCTGTGTACGGTCGACGAACTGGTGGGGCGAAAACCTCCGCGAGCGCCGGATCAGCCCAGTGCCATCCGTTACCCGGAGCGGGGTTTGAATGCCGAGCGATATCTGCGATTGCCCAGCGAGATGCGGGATTTGTGGGGCGATGAATGGGATTTGGTGGAGAACACGCTGAAGATTACGCTGATGACGGACGACGACGTGTTGCCGACGCGGACGAAGCTGCCTAAGCTGTATGAGGACGATAACTATGCCCTGCGGGAGATTACGCTGATGCGGGCGAAGGAGGCTTATACAGACCTGCGTCCGTACCAGATTAAGCGGCTGAAGTTTGAGCTGGATCGCATTTGCCGACTGGGGTTTGCGGGGCATTTTTTGACGGCGTATGACTTTACGCGGTGGGCGGAGAGCCGGGAGATTCAGTTCTCGGGGCGGGGTTCGGTGATTGATAGTGCGGTGGCGTATGCATTAGGATTTTCGCGGATTGACGCCATCCGACACCGGCTGCACTTTGACCGGTTTTTGCCCGAGGACGGGACAAAGCGACCGGATTTGGACATCGATTTTGAGGCACGGAAACGAGACGATATTCGGAACTATCTGATACGGAAATACGGAGTCGACCGGGTGGGTCAGGTGTGCGCGGTGGGGGCTTATTGCAGTCGCGGCATTATTCGCGCGGTGGGGAAAGCGTTAGCTTTACCTGAGGAATCTACAAGTTATCTGGCCAAGAGGATTCACGGGTCGGTATCGCCGCACAAGATTCTGGATGCGCTTTCGCGGAAGCCGGAGCTGAAGGCGGCGGGGATTGAGCCTTCGCGATTTCGGTGGGTTTTTGAGCTGGCGGAGCGGATTATGGACGTGCCGAAGGACATGCGTTGCCACAGTTCGGGGGTTGTGATTTCGAGTGAGCCGCTGATGGATACGGTGCCGGTGCAGTGGTCGGCCAGTCCGGGAGAGGAGGGCAATATCCGCCTGATTCAGTGGGATAAGCGGAGCGCGAAGTACTACTTTGATAAGTTCGATATTTTGTGTTTGCGAGGTCAGGACGTGCTGGCGGGAACGGAGGCGCACGTTCGTCGGCACATCGCAGATTTTCGGGTGAAGCAGGTGCCGACGGACGACCCGGATACTTACCGCACTTTTCGTAGCGGGGAGCTGATTGGCATTCCGCAATCGGCGAGCCCGGCCATGCGTCAGGCGCACGTGCGGTTGCGGACGGAGAATCTGGACGACGCGAGTTTAGTGCAGGCAGGCATTCGACCCGGCGTGGGCGGGGCGGTGAAGATCAACGAGTTAATTGCCCGACGGCGGGGCAAACCGTTTTCGTTTGAGCATCCCGATTTTGAGAAGATTTTGGGGATTACGTACGGGATCATCGTTTTTCAGGAGCAGGTGGACCAGTTGCTGCAGACGTTTGGGGGTTATTCCAGCGGAGAGGCGGAGGACTTGCGGGATGCGATTCATAAGCGTCGCCGGGAGGATTACGGCGTGCAGGTGGCGCAGCAGATTCGGCAGCGGGTGATGGGGAACGGCTATTCCGAATCGGTAGCGGAGCGAGTTTATGAGTACGTGGCGGGGTTTAAGGGTTATGGTTTTGCCCAGGGTCACGCGCTGGCGTTTGCCGAGGTTTCGGTGCGGAGCGTTTGGTGCCAGCAGAATTTTCCCGCCGAGTATTTTTCGGCTTTGCTGAGTGCGCAACCGGCGGGTTATTACGGTCCTTGCACCATTGCCAACGAAGCGCGGGGGCGCGGGGTGGTGATTCTATCGCCCGATGTAAATGCGAGCGAGATTCGGTTTTCTACCGAGGACATCGTGAGCGAGATGGACCCCAAGATGCAGATTCCCAACGGGGCGATCCGCACCGGGCTGATGCAAGTGGGGGGTCTGAGCGATGGCTTGCGGAAGAGGATTGTGACGACGCCTCGCATAGTGATCGATGGGGTGGGGAAGCGCTTTCATTCCGTGTTTGATTTCTGCGCGAAAGTACAGCCGAATCGGGATGAGCTGGAGAATTTGATCCTATCGGGGGCGTTTGATTCGCTCCATTCGAACCGGCGGAGTTTGATGTGGACGGTGCCGGAGGCGATTGAGTTTTCGCGTAAGAGTAGCGGACCGAACCCGGAGTTGCCGCTATTTTTTGCCGAACCCCGGTTGGTGGAAACGCCGGATTTCTCATTCGATCAGCGGGCGATTTTGGAGCGAGAGACGATGGGGATGGACGTGGGTTTTCACCTGATGAAATTTGAGCGGGAACGGGTGGCGAGTCGGGGCGGGATAGAGACGGCGCGCGCGCGTCGGTTGGCGCCGGGGACCAAGGCGGTGGTGGTGGGAAATCCCATTCGGCTACGTTTTCCGCCCACACCCAGTGGGAAACGGGTGGTGTTTTTTGATCTAGAGGATGAGACGGGGTTGCTGAATGTGACGGCGTTTGATGATGTGTATCAGCGCGATGGTCATAGCATTGTGTGCTCGTCGTACGTGACGTTGATTGGGGAATGTCAGGATCGGGACGGTCATTTGGCGTTTCTGGCCCACCGGGTGTTTCCATACACGCCGGTTTTGGGTCGGGATCGGGTGGCGCCGCTGCCGCTGAAGGTCGCGGATTTTCTGGTTGGGTAGCCGCGAGGTTCGCGTAAAATTGTGGAGTTCATGCCTAAGGATCGTTACTCGGAGGAGGAGGTGGAACGTATTCTCAAGAACGCGATACGGGCGGACAGCAGCTTGCCGGCGAACACAGGGTTTTCGGCCGATGATGTGCGGCGAATAGCGGGGGAACTGGGGCTCGATAGCTCGAAGCTGGAGTTCGACCGTAGTGAATCGGGGCCGCTCGTTCAACACCGATTCGGGGTGGTTGACAAAGTTATCTTTCGGGCAGAGCTGGCCGGGGATCCTGAACTAATCTTTGAGCGGGCTCCCTCGGAAATACATCGTCAGTACCAACTGCGGCCACAAATCTCGGCCAGACCACGGGGACGTGAAATGGTGAGCATTCTTCCTGATACCCGCATTCGACTCAGCGTCATTACGGAAGAAGGAAGCGTTACCCTGGAGTATCTTCGCGACTTCAGCACGATTAATTTCGGGCCGATTCTGGTGGTCTGTCTGATACTGCCGGTCATTCTTGGGCTCTCGGTCGTTATTGCGGACATTTCTCTCGTCGTTGCCTTTGGCCTTTGGCTCGCCAGCTCGATCGGGGTGCTTGGACTTACCCGTATCCTGAGCGGGCGATATCTTCGGCAAGAGGAGGAGCTTTGGGGGCGGATTCTGGCGGAGTGCCGGGCGGATTAACATTGCCGTGATGCTCGCATCGGTATCATTTCCGCGATGCTTCATACACGCACCGGTTCTTTTCCCATTGGATTTCGTCGCGGTTGGTCCGCTTGGCAACAGGACCTGAATGGCCTGATTGGTTGGGCCAAAGAGAATCAGTTTGGCGTCATTGACCTGGGGGGCGATGCGGACGTTTCCGGGGCGGCCGTGGCAGAAGCCGGACTGCGAATTGGCAGCGCGGACCTTAAGAATTGGAGCGGCTTTATCTCCGCCGATGAGAGCGACTTGGCGACCGCCCTTTCCGAGAACCTCTCCTACATTCCGGCGGCGGTGAAGCACGGAGCGACCAATTTCTTCACGGTTATGTTGCCCAAAGACGCCTCTAAGCCCCGTGCGGAGAACTTTGACCTGATGGTAACCGGATTGAAGGAGCTTGCCAAGATTCTGGAAGCCAACAACGCCAAGCTGGTGATTGAGGGATGGCCGGGAGCGGGAGCGCTGTGCTGCACACCGGAGACCTACCGCGCCGCGATCGAGCAAGTGGGATCGTCCAGCATCGGCATCAATTACGACCCCAGCCACTTGATTCGACTGGGTGTGGACCCCATTCGGTTCTTGCGTGAGTTCAAGGATTTTGTCTATCACGTCCACGGTAAGGACACCGAGGTTTACAGCGAGCTGGTTTACGAACTGGGTCTCGAGCAGCCGGCGGCGTTTGCCAAGGGCCACGACTTTGGCTCACCGCTGTGGCGATACACCATCCCCGGTCACGGTCAGATGCGATGGTCCACCGCGTTCGAGATTCTGGCGGCGAATGGCTACAAAGGTGCCGTCAGCATCGAGCTGGAAGATGAGAACTTCAACGGTTCGGAAGCGGGCGAAAAGCACGGTCTGATTGCCAGCGGCAGCTTCCTCGCCAGCGCCTAAATAGGAAATTGACCAAGAGAGAGGGGACATCCCCTCTCTTTTGCGTTCAACCCATTCATTTTCGCTTGCTTCCGTGGGATAATGGCCCCTACCAATGGCGGTAAGCGATGTGTTAGATCCGGCAGAAATGCCGGAAGAGAAGCCCGAAACCACCGCTACTTTTGAGGAAGGCTTCACCCTCAAAACCCTGATTGGGGCAATTTTCATTGCGCTTTTCATGCTGCCGGGTGGCATGTACCTGGGCTTGGTGGCGGGCCAAGGCATAGGCGATGCGGCCGAATGGGTGACCATCGTGCTGTTTGCCGAGGTGGCCCGGAGATCTTATGCTCCGCTCAAAAAACAGGAGCTTTACATCCTGTTCTACATCGCCGCATCGCTGACGGCAGTCGCCAACGCGGAACGCGGCTTGGCGGGCGGTCCGTTTGCGAACCTGATTTGGAACGCCTATTTCGTTAACAGTTCCGCGGCGGCGCCGATTGCGAGCCAGATTCCGCACTGGGCGGTGCCGACCGGTACCAGCGGTGCAATTGTGAATCGCGAGCTTTGGCACCCAGATTGGTGGTCTGGCTGGCTTTCGCCATTGAGTCTGCTGGTGATCACCGAGCTTTGCGGACGCCTCAGTTGGATGGGGATGGGCTACGCCCTGTTCCGCGTCACAAGCGACGTGGAGAAGCTACCATTCCCATACGCACCGGTGGCGGCGAGCGGCGCGACGGCGCTGAGCGAAGCGGGCACAGAAAGTTGGCGCTGGAGCATTTTCTCAACCGGCGCGGTGGTCGGCCTGCTGTTTGGTTTCTTCTACATCGCCATTCCGGTCATTACCGGCACGGTTCTGGGATCGTCGTTCCAGCTATTTCCGATTCCGTTTGCCGACTTCACGCAGAGCGTGGAAGGGTTTGCGCCCGCCGCCATCGTGGGCCTGAGTTTTAGTCTTGGAAACGTTTTGGTGGGCTTTGTACTGCCCTACGACATTGTGAAAGGCTCGGCCGTGGCGAGCGTTTTGGGGATGATCATCATCAACCCCATCCTGTACCACTTTGGCCTCTTGCCCAATTACCGCCGAGGTTCTGATGCACTCGTTACCAAGCTCAGCAGCGACATGGACTTCTGGCTGAGCGTCGGGATTGGCCTCAATATCGCCGTCGCAATCCTCGGGATTGGCTTAGTGTTGCGCGCGGTTCGGGATCATCGCCGCCATGTATCGGAGGTTAAGTATTCGCTAGCACCGCCCAAGGGTCGCGGAGATGTCCCGATCTGGATCGCGATCGGAGCTTGGTTGCTCAGCACCGGCATTCTCATCATTCTGTGCCGCGTTTTGGTCCCCAACTTCCCGGCGTGGATTTTGCTGTTCTTTGGTCTGCTGTGGAGTCCGTTTAACTCTTACATCTCGGCGCGAATGATCGGTATCACGGGTCGCGGCATCAGCTTCCCGTACCTAAAGGAGGCGAGCATTGTGGCCAGTGGATACCAAAAGGTGGATATTTGGTACGCCCCGGTTCCGCTCGCCGACCACGGTGGAGTAGCGCAGCGGTTCCGCGAAGTCGAACTCACCGGCACCAAGTTCACCTCCATTCTGAAGGCAGAGGCATTTATGTTTCCGGTGGTGCTGCTCAGTAGCTTCCTGTTTTGGAGCTTCTTCTGGAATACGAATGCACTCCCGAATGCGGCGTTTCCGTATGCACAGCGGTTCTGGCCCATTCAGGCTCAGGGTGCGGCGGTTTGGCAACAGATCAACATTCCGCATGCCGATGGCAAGGCGAACTACGTGCTGAGCGCGATCAAGCCGCTTTACATTGCGGGCGGCACGGTGGCGGGCATTGTCACGTACTTCCTGTTTAACCTGTTTAAACTTCCGCTCCTGTTCTACTACGGATTCATTGGCGGCCTGGGCTTGTTTCCGGCCAACACTTTGCCGCAGTTCCTAGGAGCTTGGTATGGGCGCAAGTACATGGCGAAGAAGTACGGCGAAGAGAACTGGGCGCGGTACGCCCCGGTGCTTTTAGCCGGGTTCAGTTGCGGTACGGGCCTTATCTCCTTGGTCAGTATTTCGATCGCCTTGATCGGAAAAGCGGTCGCGAAGTTGCCCTATTAGTTGCGCGTAAGTTAAGCTGTCGGGGTGAAGGGGATTTTCCAATGGTTCGCCATCTCGGCGCTCGCCATTTCCGTCGTCGGCTGCAGTCAACCCGCCGGTTCCGCTAAGGTCAGTGAGCCGGGTGGATCGACCACTAAAGAACTGAAAGGAGACCTGGAAGTGGTCGCGTTCAAGGGTGGCTACGGGCTGGATCAGTACGAGAAGGCGGGCAAAGAGTTTGGCGAAAAGAACCCGGATCTGAAGGTGAAAGTCACGGGCGACCCGCGCGTGTGGTTGCAGCTTCGCCCGCGACTGGTAGCCGGTACCCCGCCCGACCTGATGTTTCCCGGCTGGGACATGGACGTATGGGCTTTGATCGAAGAAGGCCAGCTAAAGCCACTGGATGAGGCACTGGATCAACCCGCCGCCGATGGCAAGGGCACCTGGCGCGACAGCTTTGACCCGAACGTACTGAAGCTCGGCCAGAAGGACGGCAAAACTTACCTGCTGCCTTATTACGTGATGACCTACGGCTGGTGGTTTGACCCGGGCGTATTCACCAAGAACGGCTGGACGGCACCGAAGACTTACGCCGAACTTCTGACTCTCTGCGAGAAGATCAAGGCGAAGGGCATTGCTCCCATCACCTACCAGGGCCAGTATCCGTACTACATGGTGGAAGGCATGCTGCTACCTTGGGCCGCTAGCATTGGCGGGATTGAAGCCGTCAACGATGCTCAGAATTTGGTGCCGGGTGCTTGGAAATCGGACGCGTTGCTAAAAGCCGCCACCATGATTGACGAGTTGAATAAGAAGGGATATCTGCAAGCCGGAGCGGTGGGAATGAGCCACACGGAATCGCAGACCCAGTTTGTAAACGGCAAAGCGGCGATGATTCCCTGCGGATCTTGGCTCCCTTCGGAAATGAAGGAAGTGACGCCGCCGACGGCAAAGATGCAGTTCTTTTTGCCCCCGGTGGTGGATGGCGGAAAGGGCGACCCGAGCACGATGCTGATTGGCGTGGAGCCGTGGATGATTCCCAACGATGCTAAGAATCCCGATGCGGGAATTGAGCTGTTCCGCTACATGACTTCGCTGCCAAAGGCCAAGGAGTTTGTGGAAACCAAGAACACGCTGATGGCAATCAAGGGCAGTGACGAGGTGAAGTTGCCGGAAGTTTTGGTTCCGCAATCGGCCGCGCTGAAGGCCGCGAAGACGGTGTGGAGCAATCAATTCCGCAGTTGGTACAAGGCCGCCGAGAAAGATATTGAAGGCGCCCTCACTTCGATGCTGAACGGTGAACTGACACCGCGGCAATTTGTGGATCGCTGCGAAGCGGCCGCCGAGAAAACCCGAAAAGACAGCTCCATCCCCAAATATAAGGTCTCGTGAAGCGGACCGGGTTTATCGTTGGATTCCTGGCCCCGGCGGTCTTGATCTACCTGGCTCTGGTCTTGGTGCCGCTGGGCCAGGCGCTGATTTTCTCCGCTTATCAATGGCGGGGAGTGAGTGCCAAACGTAAGTTCGTGGGAGCCGATAACTTTCGTGAGCTAGCGGGTGACCACGACTTTTTGCGGTCGGTCACCAACAACCTTTGGCTACTAGTGGGGGCAGGAGTCGTGATCATCGCGGTTTCCTTGGTAGTGGCGCACCTGACTGCGGCACCCGGGAAATCGGCGAAAATGTTGCGGGGATTCTCGCTGGTGCCCCAAATGGTTTCGCTGGTCGCGGTGGCGGTGCTTTGGCAGTTCATATTTAATCCGGAGGGGCTTCTCAATGCGACGCTTCGGGGAGCCGGGCTTACGTCGTGGACCCGTACTTGGCTGGGAGATTCTCACTTTGCCCTGGCCGGAGTGGGGGTTGCCTTTGCTTGGTACGCGGTGGGCTTCTATGCGCTCTTGTTCGGGGCGGGACTTCGTAATATCCCCGCCGAGGTGAACGAAGCGGCGGAGCTAGACGGATCGCAGGGGTGGAACCGATTCACTCAGATCACCTGGCCGATGCTGTGGTCGGTGAAGCGAACGGCGATTACTTACCTAGTGATCAATGTGATGAACACATTCGCGCTCGTATTCTTGATGACCCGGGGCGGCCCCGACCGGGCGAGTGATACGATGCTGACGTACCTTTACGAACAGGCGTTCGTGAACTCCAAGTTTGGCTACGCGACGGCGGTTGCGGTCGGAAATTTTGCGGTGGCGATGATTTTGAGCTTGGCGATTCTCTTCTTCCTTCGTCGAGACCCCACCTCGTCACAGAATAAGGCGGCGGCATGAGAGGCTTCATCCGTGCCTTCTTCCTCATCTTGGCGATTTTGCCGCTGGTTTGGGTGCTGTATTCATCGCTGAAACCGGGCGTTGAGATTCTTGGATCACCGTGGTCGTTCCCCACTTCATTCCGGTGGCAGAACTACGGTAAGGCTTGGACCGAGGCCGGGATTGGAAGCGCATTTGGCAATAGCCTGATCGTCACGATCGGGACGTTGGCAATTCTCATGCCGATTTCTGCGATGGCCGCCTATGTGTTGGCTCGATACAAATTCCGCGGGAATCGGCTAATCTTCACGGCATTTTTGGGAGGGATGATGTTCCCTCACTTTCTCATCATCGTGCCACTGTTTTTGCTTCTGCGCGATTGGCATAGCCTGGATACGCTGCACGGTCTGATCTTGGTTTACGTGGCGTATTCCCTGTCATTCACCATCTTCGTGCTGTCGGGATTCTTTGAATCGTTGCCGGATGAGCTGGCTCAAGCGGCGATGCTGGATGGGTGTTCGGACGCGGCGACTTTCTGGCGGGTGATGTTGCCGCTGGCGAAGCCCGGCCTGCTGGTGACGGCGATTTTTGACGCCATCGGCTTGTGGAATGAGTATTCGCTGGCGCTGGTGTTGTTGCCGGGGGCAGAACACCGGACGTTGCCGCTTGGGATTGCCAACCTGACCATGACGCAACAGTATCAGGCGGACTGGGGAGCACTGTTCGCGGGACTCGT
>CANFJD010000002.1 GCA_947447315.1 Fimbriimonadaceae bacterium | reverse complement strand
TTCGCCGAGTCTTCTGACTGGAACTGTTCTCACCGTTCGCCGGGGCCGGGTCATCGCCTCCGTCAAGGGCGAACCGACCAAATTGCCGTTGTCCGACGACCTCACTTCGCGGCAGCAGACCGAAGTGGCGGTGGGAGACGAAGTGGTCATCGTTGAAAACCGAGTTGAAGCCGTATTACCACGCCGCAGTGAACTCAGTCGAGACGACGTCCACGCCAAGATTCGCCGCGTGATCGTGGCGAATGTGGACCTGGTGGTTCACGTGGTGTCGGTGATTTCGCCGCCGCTTCACCCGCGCATCATCGACCGCATCCGCCTGGCCGCCGCAACCGGTAAGTGCGGTTACGCCATCGCCGTGAACAAAACCGACCTGCCGGGCGCGGAGGAAGAATTGACTCGGCTGGATCCGTACCGAGATTCGGGGGTGCCAATTTGTCTGGTGAGCGCCCATGGTGGGCAAGGCATTGACGAACTCACTGAGTTGATGAAAGGCAAGCTGAGCGCGTTCGTTGGTCACTCGGGCGTGGGCAAATCCAGCTTGCTCAACGCACTGATTGGGCGGGAAGTGACCGCGGTCGGGGCCAATAGCGAAGGCAATAAGCGCGGGGCGCACACGACGACGGCGGGAACCCTGTGGGATCTCACCGAATCGGTCGGGCCCGGTACGCAGATTATCGACACGCCGGGAGTGCGTTCGTTTGGGCTTCCCACGCAGGTGGAAGAGGAAGTGGAAATGGCATTTCCCGAGTTTGATGAGGTGACTTGTCGATTCCGCGATTGCACCCACACGGTGGAGCCCGGTTGTGGCGTCTTGGCCGCAGTAGCGGAAGGCACCATCAGCGCCTACCGCTACGAGACTTACTTGAAAATGCGTGACTAGGCGTCGTCGTCACCTTCTGCTGGTGCGCCCGGCGCTTCCGACTGACTGATCTGCAGCCGCAGATCAGTCACGATTTGGCGAACGAGTTCGGGAGATGCCGGACACGTCTGGCCGTTGCGCAACTGATCCATTCGTACCCCCAGAGATAGCTCGGCTAGGAAGGCGATGCTGAAGCCATCGGTCAGGTCTACCAGTTCGGGGTCGGTGATTCCAAGGTTCTGGTTGAGGAAGTTTAGTCGTGATGCCGGCGATGGGTTGTCGACCAGAACCTTACGATCAAACCGGCTGGGACGCTGGGTGAGGGCGGGGTCGATTTGTTCTAGGTGGTTGGTGGTCGCAATGGTGAGAATGCCATTGTTGGACCGGAATCCGTCCATTTCGTTAAGAAAGAACGACATGGTGTCGGGCGCGACTAGGGAATCTAGATCTTCTAGCACCAGCAGACAGGGAGCCAGTTCTCGCGCCCGGCGGAAGGCACTCTGAATATTGTCGCTCTCCAGCGAACGACGCTTTTGGAAGGTGCGCACATACACCACGGGCATCTGCAGCCGATTGATGAGCGCCTTGATGGCGTGGGTTTTGCCGTTGCCGGGCGGGCCGTGGAGGAGAACACCGCGTTTCCAGGGCAGTTGATGGGTGGCGTAAACGTCGCGGGCAGAAAAGAATTCCATACAGTTTCGCTGCAGCTCGGCTTGGAGATCGGGGAGCCAATTGAGGCTTTCCCACGTGGCCGAACGGAGATTCTCGAGCAGATCGTCGTCGCGGGTAAATCCGTCGCTGGACATCACCAGAATGCTCTGACCAAAGTTGCCGTTGAACCGGCACACGGTGGCAAAGAACTGCTCAGCGATCGACGGCGAATCGGCGACGATGACGCTACGAAGAGCGGCATATTCGTCGTACATCACTTGGACGACCATTAATTTCTGCCCGCGCCACTCGACGTCGAGCGCCGCCGTTGCCGGTGTGAGGCGAACCTGATTTCCACGCCAATCTGCTTCGGAATGACCGAAAATTTGCGGATTGAGTGTCACGGCACATCCGCCCGCTTCGGCGAATTGCGGCAGCTTAAAGTCGTCATCCTCCGTTTCGAGAACGGCGGAGTTGGGGAACTGGGAGTGGATCCTTTCGCTGAGGCGATAGGCCATCGCGGGATACGGAAGTTCGACGATTTCGTCAAGTAATCGTGGGGAAAGCGGCATATATGTCTGTAATTGGCACAACCGAAGGCGACGTCAGAATGGGATCTGGCGAGCGGGATTACGAAAATCGGTTGAAGGCAGACATAGCTCGAAGATTGTACCGGTCCTCTGAACAGATCCCGGGACGATCCATACTTTAGGCAGATGTTTAAGCGGCTGATGGAATCGTTCGACCGGATGGTGGGTCGCGGGGTGATTGACGATGATTTTTATGAGGAGCTAGAAGAGGCACTCCTCCAGGCCGATATTCACATCCAAACGGTTCAGGACATTTTGGAAGAGCTCCGAAAAACGGTTCGGGACGAGAAGATTACTGAGCCGAGCGCAATGAAGGATCGACTCAAGAAGTCGATTGCGGAACGGTTTCGCCAGGAAAAGCCCGCCGGTTTGGAAGTGAACGATGTGGCACCAACGCTGTTCCTTTTCGTCGGCGTGAACGGCGTGGGAAAGACGACGACCATTGCCAAGGTGGCGCATTTGCTGACCAAGCGTGGTTTCAAGGTGGTGCTGGCGGCGGGGGATACGTTCCGGGCGGCGGCAATTGAACAACTGGAAGTTTGGGCCGACCGCGTGGGATGCCAGATCGTAAAGTCCCAGCCGGGTTCCGATGCCAGCAGCGTGGTGTTCGATGCGATCACCGCGGCAAAAGCGCGGGGTGCCGATTTCGTGCTGGCGGATACTGCCGGTCGCCAACACAGCAAGGAAAACCTCATGGCCGAGCTGCAGAAAGTGGTGAAGGTGGCAGAGAAGGCTTTGGGCCGCAAGCCAGACGAGATCCTCTTGGTGCTGGATGCAAACACCGGTCAGAACGCGATTCGGCAGGGCGAAGAGTTCCAAAAAGCGGCCGATGTGACGGGAATTGTGCTGACGAAGCTTGACGGATCGGCCCGCGGTGGGGCTTTGATCGGCCTTTACGACCGACTGAAAATTCCGATTAAGCTCATCGGAACCGGGGAAAAGGTCGAGGATCTCATGGACTTTAAGCCTGACCGTTTTGCGGCGGCGCTATTTGAATGATCGACTGATGGCTTAGGGCGAACTGCCCCCGAAAATGGGTTCGGCTCATTCCGTTAGGCCGAACCTGTCAAACTCTACGGCAAACCTCCAGCATGGCGAAAACATCCTCCCGCTCCAATTTTTTCCAAACGTTCTTGTTGATGATGACCATCTTCTTGGCGTACAACCTCATCTTCAATAAGCCAAAAGAAGCGGACACCTACGAAGGAAAGGAACTCAAAACCCTCCAAAGTTATCGCGAAGCACTCGCAGATGCGAATGCGCGGCTCCTGGATACCACCGCGCTGGACCTAAAGGGCAAAGTTGAGCGAGAAGCCGATGCGTCGGTAGCCCAGAAGACCCTTACGGCCGAAGATGCGGCGAAGGTGAAGCTGGAAGCAAACATTTTGCTGGCCGACACCGAGTTGAAGGCGGGAATTGCGCGCAACGACACGGGACGAATTCGAACGGCTTATCACACTCTGATGCCGATCGATTCGCGGCTTAAAGGCAAGCCTGAGTATTCCGAACCGATTGCGGTGGCGGATGTTTCGGGCGACAAGCGATTCGGCTGGAAAGAGTGGACGCCGCAGGCACTGCACGATCGTGCAATCGCAGAGATCAGTGACCGAAGCAAGCATGATCTCATTTGGGGATTGATCCCGGGCGGATACGCCGC
The DNA here is from genome assembly GCA_947447315.1 of Fimbriimonadaceae bacterium. Lineage (GTDB taxonomy): Bacteria > Armatimonadota > Fimbriimonadia > Fimbriimonadales > Fimbriimonadaceae > Fimbriimonas. The sequence continues at coordinate 22,800 of CANFJD010000002.1, read as the reverse complement.
AATCGACGGACTTGTCCACTTAACGGGCGCGCAACCCGGGTTCTCGTACTGGTTCGCGGCGCTTATTCTCGCCCTGATCGTGCGGGCAATTGTCTTCCCCGTTGCCCAGAAGCAGATGATGTTCGGTCGGCAGATGCAGCAACTGCAACCGCTGGCCGCCGAGATTCGCAAGCAATACGAAGGCAAGCCGGAGAAGGCGACCGAAATGCAGAAGAAGTTGATGGAGCTTTACGCCGAATATGGCGTGAACCCGGCGGCAGGCTGCTTACCGGCTTTAATTCAGGTACCGCTGTTTTTGACCGTGTACCAGTTCATGCTTCTGTACCAGTTCGATTTCAGCAAGGGCACGTTTGCTTGGGTGAATCCGCATACCAGCCAAATGTTCCCGGCGGGGTTTGTTGCACCGAACTTAGGTTCGCTGGACCCGACACTCATCATCATCTACGGCGTGATGATGATCGTCTCCACGTTGCTGACTCCGCAGACGGACCCGATGCAGGCGAAACAGCAGCGATTGATGGGCATTGGTATCTCGGTGTTCTTCACGGTCACGATGTTCTTCGGCTTTTTCCCCGTGCCGGGTGCGTTCGTGCTGTACTGGATCTTCTTGCTAGTGCTGAGCACACTGCAAGCTCTGCGGGCATACCGACTGCCGGTGGCACCTTTGCAGAAGGTGAACACCTCAGCTGGAGGCGTGTACCCAACGTCGCTGGGCGGAAAGTGGCAGAAGAAGATGCAGGAATTGATGGAAGCGGCCGAGGCCCAGAAGACGGGCACCACGCCCGCTGCTGGTACGAAATCTACGGCATCTAAGAATCCCACTCCGCTGTCGGGGTCGGGTGGCATTGGTGACGCTAAGACCGGAAAGCCAGTAAAGCATAAGCCGAAGAAACGAAAGTAGTTCTTCGGCTTACTGCATCTCGATTTACTTCAGATACTTCTCGAACCAGTCGAGGATGTCCTTGAACTGATCCATCATTTCGGGCCAGCCGTGTCCCTTTCCGGGCACGGTAATGAGTTTGCTAGTGACGCCGAGTCGTTGAAGTTTCGTGATCGCCGATTGTGATTGTTGGATCGGGACCAGGGTGTCGGCATCGCCGTGGACGATCAAGGTTGGGGGCATCGCGGCGGTGAAGTAGTTGATTGGCGACATAGAATCCGAGATCTCGCGAATCTTTTCCGAGGTGACCGATTTCACATCTTCAACAAACGCCGCGCCGTAGGCCGCCTTAAGAAGCGGGCTGTCGAACGCTTGATTGTTGGGTCGACCGTAGTTGGCAAAATCCGTGGGAGGAAAGAAAATGCCGACCGCCTGTAAGGCGCTGCTGGTTTTATCGATGGCGTCACCGGTTCGTCCCGGGCCGCCTTGGGAGGCAACCATGAGCGAAAGATGTCCGCCAGCGCTGCCACCAGTGATCGCGAGGCGATTGGGGTTGATTCCATACGTAGCGGCGTTGGCGCGGATGAATCTTACGGCACGGGTGACCTGGGCAACAATTTCCGGCACCTTGTACCGCGGCTGGGCACCGTGCACGACCTCCACCATCGTGATTCCCCGTTGAGCCGCCGCCTCTGCGATCGCGAGGTTAATATCGTTGTGGTTAGAAACCCACCCTCCGCTGACCATGTGGATGATTGCGGCCCCCGTTGGCTTTTTCGGTTTGAATACGTCTAGCGTAAAAGCCGCCCCGCCTTGTTTGAGGTAGATCACGTCGGAAACGCGAGTGAACGATTGGGCCAGGGCCGATCCGGTGATCGCCAAAACCAGAAGTAAGCTGGATATCCGCTTCATGTTTGGCAGAATACGTCATCGGCGTTAAAGTTTTGCCGCGGCAAGGCGAACTGCGTTCTTGCGTCGGATAAGCAAGGTATCCTCACTACTTCATGCCTTCGCCTGAATTAACCGCGAAGTCGGTAGAAGAAGCGCGTAAAAGCGCCGCCGACAAATTAGGGGTTGCTGCGGACCAAATCGTCGTAACTGTGATCGAAGAGACCAAGGGTCTTTTCGGGAAGGTTCAGTTGCGCGTGCGCGCCGAGACCGCCGATGCCGCTCCTGTAGCGGCGGCTCCCGCCAAAGCGGCGGAGGCACCGGCACCGAAGGCGGAGAAGCCGAAATCGACCCGTGGGGGTCGTTCGAAGGCGACCGAAGCAGCGGTTGAATCCACGCCCGAGGTAGCCGCCGAGGCTGCTACACCTTCGGAAGCTCCGGCCGACGTTCCGGCGGAGAAGCCAGCCCGGGGTGGTCGCCGAGGATCTCGTCCGACGGAGCCCGCGGCGACGGAAGGCGGGGCTGAAGTCGCGCCGGAAGTATCGGAGATCGTTGCTACGGAAGAGGATGCAAAGAACCTACTGGCTATCGTTGAGAACATCATCGAAAAGACCGGATTGGACGTTCAGGCGCAGATCACGGATATTCAGGGCCGATACGTCAACATCGCCCTTGATGGCGGACAGGCGGGTTACCTGGTTGGCAAGCACGGCGAAGTCATCAACGCGCTTCAATACCTGACCAACATTATCTCGAACCGTAAGTACGATAACGGCGTTCGATCCACCATCGAGTGCAACGATTATCGACGACGTCGCGAAGAGACGCTCACCACCATGGCGGTGAAAATTGCTCACGCGGTGTTGGAACGGCAAGAAGAGGCCGTTTTGGATGCACTTCCGGCATTTGAGCGACGGATTGTTCACAAAGCACTCCAGACCGTCGATGGAATCAGCACCTATAGTGAAGGTGAAGAGCCCAATCGTCGCGTCGTCATCGCACCGGCGAACTAACTTCGTTCGTCCATATTTGCTGCCCTCTGCGATACATGTATCGCGGAGGGTTTTTATTTACTTGTTATTGAAATTTAGCTCATTTGCGGACCAACCTCGTCTAAAGCAACGGTGACCTTCACCACAAGACGTTACAAATGAAAATGATTTCAACTTTAATGGTTGCTGTTGCGACGATCGGTATGGCTGCTGCCCAAACTTCACGATCGGAGGTGGGAGCTTTGATTAGCGTCATGAGTCGAACCACGCCTGATCAATCGATCGCGCTGATCAAAGGGCTGACGGCGCTAGAAAATAAAGGTAACTCCTCCGGACTTCGGCTTTCTTGGCCCGGCGCGTGGGACCTGCTTCTGGGTGCCACCTCAGGCGAGGATCGTGATCAACTCCAAGGGCTGAAGAAGTCGGCCGCCTCATTCGATCGGGAATCGATTGCCATCCTGGTCAGGGACGCGTACTTCGGTGGGATTGATGACGGAAGCACCACCGGCGATACATTGTCGCGATTTACTCCCGAATCCATCCGTATGGGGATGAAATATTCCGTCGATAGAACCCGGGTGCCGGAAGAAATCATCCTGATGAACCTCAAAGCGAAGATGCCGATGGGACCGGCGGCGACCTTTGAGGGAGTACTCCGGGAGCAGGAGAAGGCGGGGCGAACCGAGGGATATCCAAACTGGGGATATAAGAACAGCGAGAAAATCTTGGTCGAAGCGCTCGGCACAGATGGCAAAACGGAGTTCGTCTCGGTGTGGAAAGCCCTGTCCTATGACGATCGAGAAGTGTGCCTCCAGCTCCTCCGCGATGCGTTTCTCCGAGGGCTGGCTGACCGCTAAAAGAGCGAGAATTGGCCATTACGGTTTGGCTCCCGTTCGGTGATCCGTTGGATCACGTCGGGAGCATCGTAGCTGGAAGAATTGACCCTGCGGGTGACTGGAAATGTTTCCAGGTACCCGTCGGGGATGCCTGCCATGGCCACTTGTATTGCTTCATCTGCACTGGGCGTTTCGAGCCAGATGCGGGCTTGTTCCGGCTCCAAGATGGAGGGCATGCGGTCGTGCATCGTGGCGATCTGAGCATTTGGCTCGGTCGTGAGCAAGGCGCACTGGGGGCCTTCGGGCGAATCGCCCCAGATCGCCGCAAACATAAATAACATCTGATCCGGGCGGCGGAAGTAGAACGGTTGTTTGCCGTCAGGGAAGTCAGACCACTCAAAGTAACCCGCAACGGGCATAAGGCAGCGCTGGCGGGGAACCAAATTACGGAACAGCGGCTTTTCCAGGGCGGTGGATGATCGCGCGTTGATGACCGGCGGTAATTTCCACCACGTGGGCTTAAGCCCCCACTTGCGCTCCACCATCGCGAATTCGCCATCCACCAGATCGATGGTTGGTACTAGCGTGCCGGGAGCAATGGCGTAACGATTCGTCTGGCGTTCGGGGAGGAAGAATTTGTCCACCAGCAGGTATCGCTCCATCCCCATCACCTTTCCGAGCGAATACCGGGCGCACATGACATACGAGGATATCCGCAATCTTCAGCATGGAACCAAACGATGAGATTTGGGATTGAAATAATTGAATGCTGAACACCCTTGCCTTTGCGCTCGCCCTTCAAACGGCACCAACGGTAAAAACGGGATTCAACCCCGCCAAGCCAGAAATTAACAACCCATATTGGCGCAACGCCTTACAGGAAGTGTATAGGTCTCCAGAGGAAATAGTTGCTCAAATCAAACGTGAGCGACGACGTGGAGTCTTCCTTCCGTTGTTGGTAAGGGGAAACCCCGAAAAGAAGGAGATCGCCCTTACGTTTGATGATGGTCCTCATCCCGATGGGACGCTGGCGCTGCTGAAGATTCTTAAAGAAAAGAACGTAACCGCTACCTTCTTTGTCATCGGGAAGATGGTGCAGAAGTATCCGGATTTGGCGAGAGCCATTGTTCGGGATGGCCATGCGTTGGGCAATCACACGTTCAGCCACGTGACGCTAACGAAGATTCCGGAGCCGTACATTGAGGCGGAATGGCGAGCGGCCCAGGACTTGATCTACCAAAAGACCGGCGTTCGGCCGCGATTTTGCCGACCGCCGGGAGGCGATTACGATGCGGGAGTGATCCACGGCGCGGCCTTGAACAACCTAACCGTGACGCTGTGGACCGATGATCCGGGGGATTTCAGCAACCCGGGTGCCGACGTAATTGAGCGGCGAACTCTTGACCATATCTCCAACGGCGGAATAATTTTATTGCATGACGGCGTGAAGCAGACGCTTCAGATCCTGCCTCAGATAATCGACTACGCGCGTAAGCAGGGATACACCTTTGTAACACTCGGCAAACTTCGGGCGGAGGCCAGCCTCCTCCAAAATCCTTGACGCAAATTACCCATGATCCCAGTCCTTTCCATCCTCATCGCCACCCGGGCCGATTCATTCAATCCGGATCCGTTTCCGTACGGGTCGCCTGCCTTTAACCGATTTATCACCGATAGTCAGGCTAGATTTGGCAGTCCGACCCCGCGTGATTTCTATGCGTGGATGGACACAAACGCTCACCAAAGCATCGGGAAATGGGCCGACCGTCAGCGCGAATCACTAAGCCGACTCAGCGGTAAGGCAAAGGCCGATGCAATTCTAAAAGCTGGGGCTGATCTGCACGCGTTGGTGAAGAAGACGATTCCCAAGTTCAGTCTGGAACGAGGTTACGAATTCTATTACACGGTGACGAAGGGCGAGCGCCAATGCTTTCTGCAGTCGGTGCTGATCAGTGGCGTGCTGCAGCGAGCGGGCGTGGATGCCGGCGTGGTGATGGTGTGGAAAAACGAGAAGGGCTCAGAAAGCAACCTCGGTCACGCGGTAGTTCTGGCAAGGAATGTTGACGGTTCATATTTCCTGGTGGATGCCAGCGATCCTCACCCGTTCATGACGCATCAAGGGCTGTTTGGAACCGTCGGTAGCGGCTACAAGTTTCTGATGCCCGAGTACCGGGGCTCCACCATTACGGGGTTTGCCGACCCCACCGGCGGACGAGACAAATCTTGGGCTGTTCGCGGTTTGGATGCGAATTTCCTTCGGAGTCAGTTTGACTTTTACCGGGGCGAGCGGGCCGAAGGCGGCTTTATGGGAACTCCGCGGACGCCGGAGGGGCTCCAAGAGAGCGCTAAATATCTGGAACGAGCGGTCAAAGAATGCCCGCGAAATCCCCTTGCCGTATACGTGCTGGGACACGTATATCGTTACTTGGGCCGGGCGACGGATGCGAAGCGTCAATACGAAGCAGGATTCGCTCTGTATCAGGCTGATGGATATGTGCCGCCCGGACCCCGGGCGGCCGTCACCACGCCATAAGCGTGAGCCAGCGGGCCGATGCCACTATTTCGTGCGAGAAATAGTGGCGTAGGCGTTGTGATCGTGGATGGATTCGTGATTCTCCACCTCGATCTCGTAGGCAGCAATTCGATCGTCAAGATTGAATGCGATTGCTACTTCGCGCACCATGTCTTCAACAAATCGAGGATTGTCGTAGGCCTGCTCGGTCACAAACTTCTCGTCTGGTCGCTTTAACACTGGATAGAGTTGGGCAGAGCCCGCCGCTTCGATGAGGTCAATCACGTCCTCGAGCCACAAAACCGATCCGTCGGTGGGTTTCACCTTTACCATCACATAGCCGCGCTGATTGTGCGCGCCACGGTCGCTAATTTCTTTGCTACAGGGGCAGAGAGTGGTGACGGGTACGGTCAATTCCAGAGTGAAATCTGTCTTTTCTCCGCCTGCCGCAAGAAACCCGCACTCGTATCCCATCATTCCGACCTTGCCCGTAACCGGAGCCGCCTTTTCTCGGAAGAACGTGAAGCGAACTTCGAGGTGAGCAGTTTCGGCTTTCAACTTTTCGCGCAGTTTGGCGAGGATGACCGGAATTGTTTCCGGTCCGAGGTCGCGATTATGCTCGCCGAGGACCTCAAGGAACCGGCTCATGTGCGTGCCTTTGAACTCCTTCGGGAGATCCACCGTTAGGCTGAGTACCCCGACCGTGTGCTGAAGACCGTTTTCGCGTTCCCGCACTTGAATGGGATACTTCACGCGCTTCACGCCAACTTTATCGATCGCTATGTTGCGCTGGTCGGGGGTGGATTGGATGTCGACCAAAGGCGTTTCGATTGCCGAGGTGACCGGAGATGATGCACTCATAATTCTATGCTCGCCCGCGCAGCCCGGTCGAGACCCACCCCTTCTACGCGAATCGATGGGGGCACGTTGGCAGATTGCGGCACTTGCGGGCTACTCAAGGTACTTTCGCCCGCTAAACGCAGCTTCTAAAAGTTCGGCGATGTGAACCACCCGCACGGTGCGACCGTGTTCCCGGGCGGCTTGCTCTATCCAGGCATGGCACCCGGGGTTTCCGGTGGCGACGATATCGGCCCCCGTTTCGGCGATATGCTTCCACTTCCGCTCGAGCAATTGGCGGGCTAGTTTGGGTTGGGTGACGTTATAAATACCCGCGCTGCCGCAGCAGGTGTCCGCCTCGGGTAATTCCACGTAGCGGATGCCCGGGATCGCCTTGATGAGCGAACGCGGTGCCTCCCGGATTTGTTGACCGTGGGCGAGGTGGCAGGCGTCGTGGTAGGTGACCGTGAGTCCTTGGAGTTCAGTGGCATTGGCGAGGGCTGTGGTGAAATCTTGCGCCAACAGGAATTCGGAAAGATCGACGACCCGGCTGGCAAATTGGCGGTCGGAATATTCCTTCATGGTAGAGCCACACCCAGCGCTATTGACGACAATGGGCTGGTCACCGGAAAAGCGTCCGGCGAGTCGCTCGGCAAGCCAGGCCGCTTTCTCCATCTGTCCGTTATGCGCGTGCATGGCTCCGCAGCAGTCTTGCTGGGTTTCCGTAATGCCGAACCCAGCCCGGTGAATCAGTCGCTCAGTGGCTTGCTGCACACGACTAAAGAGAACATCCATCGCGCACCCTTTCAGTAGAAAGACCTGCTCGGTGGCGAAAATATCACCATTCAGTGGAGGATAATCCGCTTTTGTTTGGGCGATTGGCTTATCTACCTCGGCCGCCGTATCGCTCAGAAGCCGGCTGACAAACCCGGGGACGCGGCTACCGGGCCAGAGTTTTCCGGCGGCGAGATTGGCGCGGAGAGCGGCCTTAGAAGTGGTCAGGCTGATGAGTCCGTTTCGGGCGACATTGGGATGACGTCGGCTGAGTTCATCCCGCGCAAACTCGAGAATGAGACCGTATTCCACCGCGCTCGGGCAGGCGGTTTCACAGGCGCGGCAGCCTAGGCAGCGATCCATGTGGGGCTGAATGTCATCCCATTGCAGGCGACCCTCGATCGCGCTTCGCACCAGATAGATACGTCCCCTGGGCGATTCCAGCTCGCTGGCGGTCTCGGTGAAGGTGGGGCACGATTCAAGGCAGAATCCGCATCGGATGCAGTGCGTCGTCAGTTCGGCCAGATCTTTTTTCATGAATTGCCCACCCAGCTTCGAGAAAATTTGCCGGCCGGATCGAATACTTGTTTGGCGCGGTTGCGGTAGTAACTTGACGTGGCGGGCCAACTTTCTCCCGAACCATCGATGGCCATCGCCCAAGCGTGGGAATATGATTCCGGCGGACGATGACCGAGCCAAAGCGTGCTGGTCTCAGGATCGGACAGAATCGGCATTTCGTTTTCCACAGCAATCGCAAACTCAGACCGGGAAACCCGTAGGATCCAGGTTGCCGGTTCTGATTCGTTCGGTACTACGGGTTCCCCGACAGCCTGCGTGGGCGTTAGGCGCAGATGGATTTCGGCCGGGATGGCAAGGTTGAACTGCGCACCGATCATGAGTTTGTGAACATCGTATCCAGCAACGCTCTTGACAACACGGCTACCACTTTTCGCGATGCGACCATCGGAGAGAACTACCGTAAGACCGAGAACCCAGTCGCGCCAGCTGCCCCATTGTCGGCTCAAACCGTGCGGAAGGTCGTAGCTGAGCATGGCGGCGAGAGAATCGGGATACCCGGCCCAAGCGGCGAATCCTCGGAGGGGGATTTCCAGACCATACGGCTGCAATTCCGCATTCAGGTCTGCCACCCGCGTGCCCGCTCGTACCGTGACAACTTGGTCTGAGGCCTGGAGTTCCACAATTCCGGTGAGACGGTCGAGAGACAAAGTCGGCGAATTGACGCGGGAATGGGTCCAAATGCCGGACACCCGAACGTCGGATGAATCCTGAACAAACTCTGCCAACTCGCCAAAGGAGGTCGGGCTCACCATGCGATGCCTCGCCATCGCTTTCGATGTTCCGTACAGGACTTCTGGTTTGGCAGCACTTTGCAGGGATTGCAGAGCTGACCATCGGAGAAAATGGACTTTGCCATGGCCTGATATTCCAGATCGTCGGGGGTGAACATTATGGCCATAAGATCCAGCTTTTCCACTCCGATTCCGTGTTCGCCGCTGACGGATCCGCCGAGTTCTAGACACCGGGCGATTACCTTCTCGCCTGCCAAAACTACGCGCCGAACCTGGTCCGGATCGCGGTCATCAAAGTAGAAGCAGGGATGCAGATTGCCGTCGCCAGCATGAAAGATGTTAGCGACCCCAATTTGGTATTCGGCGGAAACGGCGTAGACGGTTTCTAACATTTCCGGCAGTTTGCTTCGGGGAATAACACCATCGTGCGTGACCACGGTCGGAGCGACGCGACCCATTGCCCCCACTCCCTTTTTTCGGGCGGTCCAGAGCTTTTGCCGTTCGCGCTCGTCGGTTGCTTCGGTGAAGGAGAGAGCCGATTGTCGTTCCGCGACCTGACGAACGCGAGTCATTTCTTCGGCCACCACCGCTGCGTCATCACCATCGCATTCCACCAGAAGTAGAGCCTTGGTGCCCTCGGGATATTGAAGGTTAAAAGCGGCTCGCAGCGCTCCGAGAATGCCGTGATCCATCATTTCCAGCGCCGCCGGGATCACGCCCAGCCGAATGATTTCCGCGACGGCTTCGGTCGCGTTCCGGACCGACGGGAACGCGATGAGGGCAGTTTGAATGGCCCGGGGGATGGGAGTGAGTTGCACCCAAGCTTCTGTGACCACGCCAAGAGTGCCCTCGGAGCCTACGATGAGTCCGATGAATTCACTACCCGGGAGGCCGGCGGTTGGCCCGCCAAACTCGACAATCTCTCCCTCGGGATTGACCATCGTGATGCCTAGGATATGCGGAGCGGTAACGCCGTACTTCAGCGTGTGAGGTCCGCCCGCGTTCTCGCCAATATTGCCACCTAAAGTGGAGACGGTTTGGGATGAAGGATCCGGGGCAAAGTGGAGACCAGCGTGCTTCACGGCGTCGCTGAGTTTCTTGTTCGCGACGCCGCTCTGGGCGCGCATCGCCCGGTTCTCCGTGTCAATTTCCAGGATGGCGGTCAGGCGTTTGGTGGAGATCACCACGCCGCCGAGCGCCGGAAGAACACCACCGCTGAGGCCCGTCCCCGCGCCGCGGGCGGTATAGGGGATTTTCTGGGCGACGCAATAGCGAACAATCTCGGCCACTTCGGCTGTGTCTTTGGGCAATGCGATGGCGACCGGGGAAGATCGATCGACGGTGTAGGCATCGGAATCGTACGCGCGCTCCGCCGCCGCGCCACTCAAAACCCACTCGGGACCGACGAGGCGGGACAGATCCGCAATCATCCGGTTCACTTCGGCCACGCCCGTATTTTATGCTAAACGCCCCGGTTGGGACCGGTTCGAATAAACTGAATGATGATGCGCGAAGTCCGAGGAGAGATGACGGCGGTGGGCAAGCACTTTGCCGTGGTGGTGAGCCGATGGAACGAGCTGGTGACGAAGGAGTTACTGGCGGGGGCGTTGGACGAATTGGCACGCCATGGCGATCCTGAAGTCACCGTCATTCATGTTCCCGGAACCTGGGAGATTCCTCCGGTAATTAGCGAGTTACTTTCGCGGCCAGATCGCCCGGACGCGGTGATTGCCCTGGGTTGCATCATGCAGGGCCAGACTCCGCACGCCAAGATTCTCGGGGGTGACGTTGGCGGGGCGCTCATGGGGCTTCAAACCCAATATGCCCGACCGGTGGCGTGGGGCATCCTGACCCCCGATACTCAGGACCAGGCGCTGGATCGCGCCGGTCTGAAGTTTGGCAATAAAGGTCGAGAAGCCGCTTTAGCCGCCATCGAAACACTCAGCGTGATTGATCAGCTTTGAGCGTTATTCAATTCGTAGGGTTGGTTCTGATTGGCGCGCTGGCAAATGGCATTAACAGCGTCGCCGGCGGCGGCTCGTTAATTTCGTTTCCCTATTTGATGCTGGTAGATCGACTATCAAGTGGAGTGGCGAATGCTACGAATGCCGTTTCGCTTTGGCCGGGATCGCTTTCTGGACTGTTCGGGTACCGCGAACTCATCCCCAAGGTTTCGCACTACATGAAGCTCTTGGCGTTACCGACGCTGATCGGCGCGGTGGCCGGGAGTTACCTTTTTGTAAAGACCTCGACAAAGGTTTTTGACATCGTAGTCCCGTTTCTCATCCTGTTGGCAGCCGTGCTTCTGTTATTTCAGCCGGCGGTGAAGTCGTTTGTGCTGCGTGGTAAGCACACTTTGTCTCCCGCTGTTGGCATCATTCTGCAGGTGCTCGTGGCGATCTACGGGGGCTACTTTGGCGCCGGGATGGGCATCATGATGCTAGCGGCTTTCGGCCTTTATATGGAAGGCACGATCCATGAGTTGAACGCCGTTAAGACCTTTTTGGGAACGTTTATTAACCTGTCGGCCAGCGTAGTTTTCGTGGTCCAAGGCTTGGTGCGATACGACGTCGCGGTGCCACTCATCCTCGGCTCGGTAGTAGGTGGCTTCTTAGCGGCAAAGTGGGGGCAGAAAGTGAACCCAGAAGTCATGAGGAAATCGATTGCTTACTTTGGCCTGGCGATGGCGGGATACTATTTTTCACGAATTCGCCTATGAATGACCAAAGATCATCTCTGACCGTGACTTCGTTCAATGTCCGCTGTGGACCGGCTGAAGATGGCATTCATTCGTGGCCGCATCGAATGCATTACGCGACCACCGCGGCGCGGTCTCTTAACGCTGACATCCTTGGTCTGCAAGAACCGGTGGATTATCAGGTCGAGTTCTTCTCCGAACAACTCCCCGAATACGACTGGGTAGGCGTGGCACGAGACGACGGAGACCGGGGCGGAGAGTACTGCGCTGTCTATGTGCGTAGGACCCTTGGTGAGATAAAGAATCACGGAACTTTCTGGCTTTCGGATACTCCGGAAGCGATTGGAAGCCGTACCTGGGGCAACCGTTGCGTGCGAATCTGTACCTACGCAGAAATAGCTTTGCACGAACCTCATGCCAGCGCATTCGTCTTCAATTGCCACCTTGATCACGAATCTCAATATGCCAGGGAGGCTGCAGTGCGTCTCATTCGAGACCGGATGGAGTTGATCGCTGGCGGTCGACCAACCATTCTGATGGGCGACTTCAACGTGACCCCCGAGAACCCGGCCCTCCTTCCGTTACGTGAATCGTATCGGGATGTCCACGCTGATTTGCCATCAACCGAAGGCACTTTTCATGGCTTTTCGGATGCCGCGCCGTTCGACAAAATTGATTACATTTGGGTGAACCCGGCGTGGGAGATTGAGCGAGCGGAAATACATCGAGACCGCCCAGAGGGTGGATATCCGTCGGATCACGATCCAGTTTCCGCTCGGCTAACACTGTCCTTGGGGGCATAATTCTGGAATGTTCGTTTCCGCGGCGCTTTACGTCCTGATTTCTCGGTTACCGGTGCCGGGAGAGTTGCCGTCGGGAACCTTGGTGCTGCTTGATCCTCACGTTGATGGAGCCGCTACCTACGCGTCCGGTACCAAGTTCGATATCCGTGATGCCTCGCGAAGAATCCTGCCCAGAGTCGCAAGGGAAGCGGGCGGGTGGAACTGGAAAGTGCGGACGATCGTGAATTTTGACCGAAAATCCATGGGCTCCACCACACCGGAACCCACTTTGTCGGAGCTGGGGCAATCGGCTAAGGATTTGAATGCGGACTACGTGGCTTATTCCACCGTTTACCGGCTAACCGGAGCGCGGACCGGCGGGTTGAGCGCACGACTATCGGGGACCGCCTCTTTGATTGTTTCGGTTTACGATCGGGCCGAAGCACGGTTGGTATGGCGAGAGAAAGTAGAAGAGACCAGCACTCGGCCGGGTAAGCACGGCGAACTGCAGGCGCGCGTTGATCAGGCGTATGTGAGTGCGTTTAAGAAAGCCCTGGACCCTTTTTGCGCCAAAGGCTTGCGCAAAAAGCTGCCTTAGACGGCATTGGGCCTATTTTTCGCCGAACTTACAGACTTTGACGGAACAGGGTTTATGGGTTAATCGTTCTAGCTCCCGTGGAGCAAGGGCGCACCTTCGATAGATATTGGTAGCCCTCGTTGCGGCAATTCCATTCGGCTTTGCCGGAATCGCTTGGCCCGATGCCGGTCCACCGCCCATCCACGCGCCGTTTACGCTGAAACCGTTGCGCGATGGCAACCTGCGAACCGCACTGGTCATGCCGGTTTTACGGGTGACCCGTTTGGCGAACACATTTAACCGGACCTTTTGGGATCACCGGCATACCGGGACCGACATCGTGGCCCCGAAGATGACGCCGGTGGTAGCTCCATTTTCGGGCCAGTTGGGATTCAAAGTGGAGACGTTTTGGATATACGGTGACAACGGCTACTTCTGTCTCGGCACGCATTTGAACGACGACACGCCGGGCACGAACGATAACAGCCATCAGATCGACTTCATGTTCGCACCCGGTTTGCGCTCGGGCCAATTCATTCGGCAGGGGACGTTGATTGGATATGTCGGCGATAGCGGTTGGGCGACGGGGCCTCACCTTCACCTTGAGCTCTTTGATCGAAACCACCGGTTAGTAAATAGTTATTGGTCCCTAAAGCGGGCCTTCCGGCTGTCGGCTCCCGTCCCGGTGTTGGCCGATCGTCCTCGTCCGCCGCAGGGGCAGATTCGTCTTGACGGAGTGGTACGGGGCTATGACCCTCGCCGGGCGGTGATGACGATGGCGGCAATCAGTCGGCAGCTTCCATCTGGGCGAGCCTCGTCATTCACGGCCCCCACGTTCTACCGCTTCAAGAACGTCCCGCCTGGCTACTATCCGAGAAATAGAAACTTGACCATCAACTTCTACGCCATCGGGAACCGACAGGGCTGGGTGTCAACGGTCAAGCTTAACGACTAATGGTTGCGGTGCCCAGCGACCGATGCATCACGTATGTGCTGACAAGGCCCTTTGTCGGATGGCGAAACGCCCCCGGAATCTCGCCGACAATGCGGAAACCGAGCTTTTGCCAGATGTGAACGGCCGGTTCGTTGGCCGCGACAACCACGTTGAAAACCATCGCCTGGTATCCCAACCGGGAAGCTTCGCCGATTGAGTGGTGGCCGAGGGCGGTGGCGACGCCTTGGCCCCGCGCGGATTCGGTGACCATGTAGCCGCCGTTGCACACGTGATCCCCATTTCCGCCGTGGTTTGGCCTCAGATAGTAGCTACCGACAAATTCCCCGTCCCGCAGCGCGACGTAGGTGACATCGGCGGTTCGGCACCAGTAGTGGATCGCCCGTTCCTGGGTGAAGTCGGCCTGGAAGGCAAACTCCTCTCCTTTCGCTACGATGGTCAGGAATAGGTCCGCAATCGCCGGTTCGTCTTCGGGCAAATACGGACGGATTTCGAGGGAGTCGGGCATTTATGCTTCGTCTTCGGAGGCGAGTTTTCGGGCTTGTTCATCCTGTACCAGGGCGTCAATCATGCCCTGAATGTCCCCATCCAGAAACTGCGCTAGGTTGTGGGTGGTGAACTTGATCCGGTGATCGGTGATCCGACCATCGGGGAAGTTGTAGGTCCGAATCTTCTCGCTTCGGTCACCTGTGCCTATTTGCCCCTTCCGCATTCCGGCGCGTTCGCTGGCCACCCGCTCTTCTTCTGCCTGAAGCAACTTGCTACGCAGGACGTTCATGGCCTTGATCTTGTTTTGAGCCTGGGAACGTTCGTCTTGACACGTCGAAACCAGTCCGCTCGGCCTATGCACAATACGAATGGCGGTTTCGTTTTTCTGCATGTGCTGACCACCGGCCGAGCTTGAGCGATAGGTGGAGATTTCTAGATCCTTGGGATCGATTTCAAAATCAACCTCTTCTGCCTCGGGGAGCACAGCCACGCTGACGGTACTGGTGTGAATACGGCCCTGACTCTCGGTAGCAGGAACGCGTTGTACGCGGTGAACCCCGCTTTCGTGCTTCAGTTGGCTGAAGGCACCGACCGCATCGATATTGAACACGACCTTTTGGAGACCACCGATTCCGCTTTCCTCGTGATCCACCACTTCCACTTTCCATCGGCGACGCTCCGAATAGCGGGTGTACATCCTGAAAAGCTCGTTGGCAAACAGGGCGGCTTCATCGCCGCCAGCGGCCGACCGGATTTCTACGACGACCGGTCGGTCATCGTAGGGATCCTTGGGTACCAGCATCAGCTTCAGCTCGGTTTCTAACTCGGCCTTACGGGTTCTTAGCGGGTCTAGCTCGGCTTGGGCCAGATCGCGCATTTCGGAATCTTCGAGCATCTGCTCCACCTCCGCCAACTCCGTGAGCGTTTTTTTGTAAGCCCGAATGGTTTGCACGACGGGTTCCAGATCGGAACGCGTTTTGCCCAGCCGCTGCATCTCGCGAGGGTTCGAAGCAACATTTGGGTTGCTGAAATCGGCCTCGATGCTTTCAAATCGACGCTCGATCTCGGTTAATTTATCAATCATTGACCGACGGCAAGTTTACCGGTCACCGGAAGAATGGGACACTTGTCGAATTCGCAAGTTTACACAGGCTGGCTTCCAGATCGACACGAATACGTTACACGCAATTAGCGGCTTTGGGCGCAATTTATTGCGAATTAATAGAAAATATGCTCTGGTGTAGCATTTTTCTTCTCTATAAGGGCACTAATTGATGATATTCTACATGTGGTCTTTTTGGGCCGGTGTTTTAAAATGAATATACGCTTGGTTCTTACCATTGGTGTGGCTGCGTCTGCCTACTTGGCTCACGCAGGGCCCATAAATCTTTTGACCAGTTCGCAGAGTTCCGCCGTCACCGCTGGTTCGCTCGAAGCCGGTCGACTTATTGACGCTCAGGACAGTTCGAACTCCATGCCCAACTACTGGAACTCGTCCGCCGCCTTTAAGGCAAGCAAATCGGTAGGATTCAGCGTTGCGGACAACAATATGAGTCTCGATCAGGTCGCTGAGCATTCTTCTCTGTTCGGTTATGCTCAAGCGTACGGGGCAGTCGCCGTCAGCAACCTCGAAGATAGCTCGTACAGTGGCGGGGCCTACTACTACGTCAGCTTCTCCCTATCCTCCGATTCTAATGTAGAACTTTCTATCCAGTCGAAAGCCGATAATCGTCACGGTGTTGTACGGCGAGGCGCACGGTCGGGAAGCGAATCTCAAGCCTACGTCAATGTCTACCAAAAGGTTGCCGGGAATTTCATTCTCATCAATTCGGTATCGAACGGAGGCGCGCTTTCGCTGTCGCAACGCTGGTCCGCTGGCGTTTACGCCATCGAAGTGGGTGGTTCCACCAGTGGCTACGCGGCGGCTGGTCCACTCAAGAGCAGCGCTTTTGCTAACTCTTACGGATACGGGGTTTACAGCCTCAACGCCCAAGCAGTGCCGGAGCCGACTTCTATGGTCGCCCTGGCACTGGGTGGTACGGCTCTCCTTCGCCGACGTAAGACGGCCTAAGCCCTTCTGCGCACCCGAGAGGGCCGGGATCTATTTGATCCCGGCATTTTTTGTATCAGCAGATCCTTGGGAGCACAAAAGCGGGGCCCGAACCCCTTGTAATTAGCTCTTGTTACTTGAAAATTACTTGATTGTTAACGAAATAGCAATAAACACTCTATTGTTTGGGGAATTTTAATTCATAATTCAGGGGCGCAGTGCGGCGCCAACTTTTTGGTAATTACCATGTTTACGAAACGCTCTTTCATCACACTCGCTTCGCTGGCCACCGCCATGGTTGCTCATGCCGGCTCGATTCAGATTCTCAGCAGCAGCTCCAGTCAGTTGGCGGCCACCAACGGTGGTTCCGATAGCTTGACTCAGCCAACTTTCGCTCCGGGCTACACCGATGCGTACTCCAGCTACTTCAGTGGCAGCTCAAGTGCGGTTGGGACTTCCGAAAACTCCGTTGATTTCGACGGTACGACCTTGACCGGCTACAGCCAGGTCGCAAGCAACGCATCGGCCGCAAAGAACGGTACGGCATTTGCAAATTCAACCTCGTCGCATGAAGTGACGTTCAAGCTTACCGCCAAGTCCAACGTAAGCTACGGACTGAACGCGAATGCGAGCACATCGCTGGTTCAGAAGAAGACCGGCGCCGCCACGGCAACCAGCTCGTCGACCGCAACTCTTTACTTTCTCGGAAATTCGGGGTGGGAGACTGTCAAGACGGTTAGCAACATCGATAGCTACAGCGAGAACGTAGTGTGGGGCCAGGGTACTTACAAGCTTGAGGTTACTTCCACGGCTGATTCTACAGTCAGTGGTGGCAGTGCTAATGCCGCGCTGGCGACTTCCTACTCTTACGGCTACGGTGCGTACAGCATTACCGCCACCGCCGTTCCGGAGCCGACTTCCATGGCCGTTCTGGCCTGTGGCGCCGTCGCCCTTCTGCGACGACGCAAGAAAGCCTAAGGCATCTGCCAAAAGGAATGAGCCCACTTCATGAATTTGGAGTGGGCTCTCTTTTTACCGGCTATTCCAAATGCGGTAGCTGAGGGTGAAGATAGCGGCCCGCATTTGTTTGAGCGCATCGGCCCGGTAGGCGTCAAATCCTATATCCGCGGCGGCAGCGTCTTCGGGTTCTAGCTTCAGCAGACCTTGGCGGCGACCCATCACCCATCCGTCATCGGTTACCGTCATCTCAAACATCTGCGGTTGGGAGTCAAAGAACGCATTAAGGTTCTGGACGGCATTGTCGCTCCGGGCGATGGCCGTCGATCCGCCCAGGGTGAACAGCTTACGTTTCCCGAACAGGATATCGAGCGATGCCTTTTCGCCGGGTTGAACGGTGGTCTTAAAGGTGGAAGTAACCATGCTCCGCCGGATGGGGATGTTGTAGGTCTTCATGAAGCTCTCCAGCGATTCGGCGCGCTCGCGTCCGGGCGGGTGGGTGCGGTAGATGCCCCAATCGATGGAAGGCTCCATACGCTCGTCCCGGGCCAGGCGCTCCATGAAGGTGAGCAATCCCGTTGGGTTGTACTTGCTCTGGACCATGTACTGAAAGCCGCCAAAATCCGCCGCTTGCTCGGCCTTCACGCTCCAACCGCTTCCAATCGCATTTGACAGCAACGACCCGGTCATCAGTGCCTCTGGTCGACCGGATAGGAGGGTAAGCAGGAGTAACGGCAGCTGAATGATGTTGAGTTTGCTCTGCTCCCGTTGCAGGGTCGCGACGTGCCGCAAAGAGGCGTGGCTAATCTCGTGGGCCAGTACGCCGGCCAGTTCATCGTCCGATTCCACGTACTTGACCAGTCCGTCGTAGACGTATATGGTGCCGCCAGGGAGGGAGAATGCGTTCACGTCCTTGCCTTGAATCACCTTAAAGTTGTATTCAAAGCGGCTCATGCGCTTGTCGCCCCACAGGGCCTGAATGGGGGTAGCGTTGGCGATCTTTGCTAACTCTCCGCCAATGCGCTGAACCCGTTCGATGTTCGCCTTGTCTTCGCTCGGCTTGGTTTCCTTGTCAACGTCGGCGCTGTACTCTTTGCCGATCTTGATGTCGTTCTCCACATCGCGCTTGTGTCGTGCCTCGTCCTCGGCCTGTTTTGCCGCCTGAGCCGGGGTCGGTGGCGCGGTGGCTCCACCCGACTGGGCAGCCGGAACGACGTCTTGATATCCGCGCGCAATTTCTCCCGTCGGCTGGAGAGTGAGGAGAGCCAAAAGGGCAACGGGGATCATCGAGATGCTATTCGTTTAAACGTCTCAGCGACGGCACCAGTGCGGCAGATTGCCCATCTCGGTACTTTCGCGCCCGTAAATAGTATCCGAACTGGGGCTCATCGCGAGAATTGAACCATTGGCTTCAAAATTGCTCCCGCTCGCATGGCTCGGTAGGCGGCTGGTAACTCGTCCAGCGAGATCCAGTCCGTGACCACCTGCTCGGCCCGAACCCGTCCCTCCCTGAGCCAATTGAGGGCAATTTCGGAATCGTTCGGTCCCGCCGAATACGCATGGATCACCTGGATATCGCGAAAGTAAGCTTCGAACGGAACCGCCAAATGAGTGTCGGGCGGGACCGGGGCGAAGATCACAATCCGCGCCCCCGGAGCGGCCACCGTGATCGCCGCATCGAACGCTGCTTGCACCCCAGGAAGCACAAAGAGCACCTCGAATTCGCCGGAGAGCGGCGATTCCACCTGTACGCCTTGTGCGGCTGCCCACGCTCGTCGCGCGGGATTGAGATCGGTTGCTTGGCAACTGGGAAAGGAAAGGGCGTGCAGCAATCCCATAAAGCCCAAGCCAATCACGCCGATGCGGTCGGCATCGGTCACTTTCGCCAGACGGGCGGCTTTGGCCACGCAGGCTAAAGGCTCAATTAGGGCCCCGTCCAAGGCGCGGAGATCGTCAATCCGGTGGGTATCCGTCAGATTCTCGGCGGCAACCGCGAAAAACTGCGCCATACCGCCCGGCTGCAACTTGGTGCGCTTCCAGGTGAGACAGTGAACAAACTGCCCCCGGCGGCAAAGATCGCACTGCAGACACGGAGCGTGGTGGTGGGGAAATACCCGTGATCCCACCGGGAAACGGTCGTCTTGCGACTCCCGCACCGTACCCGCCACCTCATGACCCAAAACGTGGGGCAGTTTGCGATCCATGTACCAGGCCATCAACTCGCCCGAGCAGAGGCCACACGCCTCGGTTTCCACCAGTAATCCGCCCGGCGGACACACGGGCATGGGCTCGGAAACGATTTCGACGTTCCCGTTTCCAATGTAGCGCGCAAGTTTATTCATGGCGTGAACACATACTTCATCCCTCTACCGGACTCCAAGTCGGTAAATGTCTCGGCGGCCTGATCTAGCGTTCGCTCTCCCGAGATCAGTGGCGAGAGATCCAAGCCCTGGGTGAGCGCCTCGTACGCTTTCCGCACGGCGGGTGGCCCAAAGTGGAACGGCGACAGTAGGGTGATCTGATCGTAGTGCAATCGGTGGGTATTGAACGAGGCCCGCGTTCCGCCCGGGGGGCCACCGAAAAGCATCAGGAGGCCGCCGCGTCGGGCGTAATCGATCGATTTTTCCCACACTTCCACCTGCCCGGTGCATTCAATGACCACGTCGAAGCCGTCACAGGCGTCGAGTTCGCTCAGAGGCACGCATGACAGGCCCATTTCGGTGCCAATTTGGAGCCGGGCCGGATTCCGTCCGGCCACGGTCACATCCCACCCCGCTTGCTTCAGCATCGCGCCAAACATCAGTCCAATCGCGCCGGGACCGATGACCAGCACGGTGCCAGTCTGCTCTCCAAGAATCCGTTGGATCTCAATGATTCCCTGGGCAACGCAGGCGAGTGGCTCCAGGAGGGCGGCTTGGGCGTAGGACAGGTCGGCGGGCTTTGGGTAGACGTTGACGGCGGCAATCCGCGCCGGAACTAGCAGATACTCCGCATAGGCCCCCAGAACCTTGGTCTCCATGATGCTCTCGCACAGATTCGGTTGGTCGGCTTGGCACCATCGACAGTGACCACAAGGGGCGGAATGGACTCCCATCACCGCATCGCCCACGGCAAATCGCGAATTTGGCCCGACCGCCACCACGTCCCCGCTGTATTCGTGACCCAGCGGACCCGGCATTGGAATTTGCGGGTGACCACGCCTCCAGGCCTTTAGATCGGTGCCGCAAGTGGTTGCCGCCTGCACCCGGATGAGGAGTTCGCCTTCGCTCGGCTCAGGAACCGGTACCGTATCCACCCTCAGCTCACCAGGAGCACACAGGGTGACGGAGCGCATCGTGGCGGGAGTCGGAGTATGCAAGGCAATAGTTTACATGCGCCGATTGCTCGGTCCGGTCCGCGATAAACTAGGGATCATGCCTACAGTTGAGACCAGCGTGTGGATTGATGCCCCTCTGGAGACCGTCTACGCAATCGCGAAAGACTCGGAGAAATACCCCGAGTACATGAAGGAGGTTCAAAGTGTGACCGCGGTGGAGCGAGACGGCGGTCGGTTTGTGGCCGATTGGGTGGGTATCGTACCGACGTTCGGCCTCAAGGTTCGCTGGCGGCAAGAGGAGCTGTGGGATGACGCCCAACATCTGAGCAACTTCCGCCAACTTTCCGGGGATTACGATCGACTTGAAGGCACGTGGACTTTTGCGGAGGAGAATGGTGGCACTCGGTTCAACCAGCGGCTGGATTATGAGTACAACGTGCCGACTCTCGGTGCGCTCATCAAGAAGGTGATCCACACGATCGTCGTCAAGAATTTGGAAGCGATCAACGTGGCTTTTCAAGAACAAGCCAAGCGCTAATCTACCAACGAATCAGGTTAGCGCCCCAAACCAGTCCACCGCCAAAGCCAACGGTGAGCACCAAGTCGCCGGTCTGAATCCGCCCGGCTCGCTGCGCTTCGTAAAGGGCCAGCGGAACGCTGGCGCCGCTGGTGTTGCCGTACTTGTGGACGTTCGTGAACACCCGGGACATGGGGATATTCAGCCGTTCCGCCGCAGCTTCGATAATGCGAATGTTTGCCTGGTGAGGCACAAATAGCTTCACATCGTCGGACGTCAACCCGGCTTTTTCCAGCACCTTACTGCAGGCGTCGGGCATGGCCGTAATGGCGAATTTATAAACTTCTCGCCCGTTTTGATAGATATATCCAGCCTCATCTTCCGGTCCATCCTTAGGATGGCGAGATCCGCCGTGGGCTATGAGCAGGTTCGGCGCACCGGAACCGTCGGCTCGTAAAACCGACTGCATGATGCCCCGGCTGTTGTCTTCCGAGGCGCGAAGTAACGCCGCGCCGGCTCCATCACCGAAAAGGATGCACGTCGTGCGATCCTTCCAATTCACCTGCCGACTCAGCGTGTCGGCGCCAATGGTGAGAATCGTCTTGGCCCGCCCGGATTCAATCATCGCGGCAGAGATATCAAGCGCGTGCACAAAGCCCGCGCACGCGGCCGAAACGTCGAATGCACCGGAATTCTTAGCTCCGATGCGGTCTTGAACTTGGCAAGCGGAGGCAGGCCAAACGAAATCGCCCGAAATCGTGGCCAGCACAATCAGGTCAATTTCATCCGGCGCCACCTGGGCTTCTGCCAGCGCTTCCTGGGCGGCTCGGGTGGCCAAGGCGCAGACCGTCTCGTTGTCACCCTGAGAAAGCCTACGTTCGCGGATCCCGGTGCGCTGGATAATCCACTCGTCGGTGGTATCAACGCCCATCGAGGCAAGGTCATCGTTCGTTGCCACACGCTCGGGAAGGGCGTGACCTAATCCCGCGATGACCGCTTTCATAATCTGAACCTCATGGCTTAACCGCCGTCGCAATGGCGGAAACCAAATCTTCCTGAATCATCCGCTGAGTATTTAGGAGCGCGTTCTTGATTGCCTTGGCATTGCTGCGACCGTGGCAGATCATGCAGATACCGTTAAGACCCAACAGGGGTGAACCCCCGATTTCAGAATAGTCCATCTTCCTTTTGACCGGCGCGGTCACTTTCCCGACCGGCCAGTACATCAATCGCTCCAGTGGATGATTAGGTACCCCATCGCGAATGGTGCCGACGATGAGCTCGGCCATGCCTTCGCAGGTTTTAAGAAGAACGTTTCCTACGAATGCATCGCAGATGACCACATCGACCGACTTGCCAAAAATGTCCTTGCCTTCGATATTCCCTGCGAACCAAGGATAGGGCTTCAAAAGATTGAAGGTCTGCTTGGCGAA
>CANFJD010000001.1 GCA_947447315.1 Fimbriimonadaceae bacterium | reverse complement strand
TGGAAGCGGCGTTTTCGGCTGGTAACAAGTTGCTGATTGCGGGGAACGGCGGAAGTGCGTCGGACGCTAGCCACATTGCGGGGGAATTACTCAAAGGCTTTCGATCACCCCGGCGATTGCCTGACACCGTACGTGATTCGTATCTCGATAGTCATTCTGAGTACGGCGCCCGTCTGCACGCGGGGCTGCAGCGTGGGTTGCCCGCCATCGCATTAGGTGATCAAACCTCGCTGGTAACCGCTTGGATCAATGACGCGGAGCCAGAAATGGTCTACGCACAGATGGTCCAGGCACTGGGAAAGTCGGGCGATGTATTTCTTGGAATTAGTACGAGCGGGAACGCTCAGAACGTGGTGATGGCAACGGTAACCGCCAGAGCTTTGGGGATGAGGACGATAGCGCTGACCGGTACGCCCGGAGGGGAACTCGCCCAGATGGCGGAGATTGTGATTGCCGTTCCGGAAACCGTGACGGCGGATATTCAGGAACTCCATTTACCGGTTTATCACGCGATTTGCAGCCAATTGGAAGAGAACCTCTTCGGTAAATAAAAAAACGTCCCCCACTCAATGAGTGGGGGACGGCGATTTTGCCTATTTCTTAGGATTTGCCGGGCTTGCCGGACCATCCGCGGTGAGACTTCTTCGGACTGGCATTGCCGGAATCGTGGTCAGGACGCGGCGTGGCCGGGTTTACCGGGGTGGACGCCTGGACCGGTTTGCCGGCACCCTTCTTGAATCCAGGCTTTCCGGTTACCCGAGTTGACGGGCGCGGAGCGCCAGATTCAGCCCGAGGAAACTCCGGCTTGGAGTTTTCTGGGCGAGGGAAGGACGGGCGATCTCCTTGGTTTCCGCCAAAGGGCCGATCGTTACCGCGGCCGTAATTCGGGCGATCATTATTGGGCCGGTCGTTGTACGGTCGATCGTTATTGGGGCGACCATAGGGCTGGTTGCCGCCACTCTGGTAGTTGTTGCCCTTGTAGCTGCTTCCCGGGTACCCGCCGCCTTGGTTTCCGCCCTGGTTGTACGGTCGGTTGCCCTGGTAGCCACCCGGGCCACGATTTTCCTGGGGACGCGCATTGTAGGGTCGATCGTTACCATTGGATCGATCGTTGTAGGGCCGATCGCTAGCAGGTCGGTCATTGTAGGGCCGATCGTTTTGCGGACGATTGCCGTACGGACGGTCGTTCCCGCTTCGATCGTTGTTGTAAGGACGCGCTTGGTTTCGATCGCCGTAAGCCGGACGGTCACCGTAGGGGCGAGCCTGATTCCCACGATCGCCGTAGGCCGGTCGATCGTTGGATCGGTCGCCGTAGGGTCGGTCGCCATCCGGGCGATTGCTCTCTGGCCGGTTGTAGCCGGGGCGAGGACCGTTTGCGCGATCCTGCCAGTTTTGCTGACCCTCGGGACGCGGGGCGTCTACGGCACGCGGCGTGTAGGGGCGATCGTCGCGATTTTGTTCGCGGGCCGGGATAACCGGGCGCTCGCGACCGGGAAAGGAATCCTCCCGAACGGGCATGCGGTCTACGGCATCGCTGAACGAATTGGCGGCGGCGGGACGAGCGCCAGGAGCGCGATCCGGACGTCGTTGACGTCGGGCCGGAGCAGCGCCGCCTCGATTACCGGCGGCACGGTTGCCACCCTGTCGCGGCGCGTGGAATACCGGTGCGGAAACGGTGCTGAGATCGGAGATCGGAATCTCGGTTCCCAACAGCTTTTCAATGTCGCGGACTTCTCGGGCCTGCTCTCGAAGAACGAGGGTCACGGCTTTACCCGTTGCACCGGCGCGGCCCGTTCGACCGATACGGTGAACGTAGTCTTCGGCGTGCTCCGGAACGTCCCAGTTCACAATGAGCGAAATCGCCTTAACGTCGATACCGCGAGCGGCGATGTCGGTGGCAACGAGGACGCGGTGGTATCCGGTGCGGAAACCTTCCATGGCGGACTGTCGCTGGGCCAGAGTTCGGTCGGAGTGGAGTTCACCGGCGTGGTGACCCATCTCTCGTACCACTACGGCGAGCTTGCGGGCGCCGTGGCGGGTGCGGGTGAAGACCAGCGCGGGGCCGTTGTTATCGCCCAACAACTTCTCGAGTACGTCTCGCTTGTCGTCGTGGGTAACGTACGCAACTTCCTGTTCGACCAACTCGCTGGCGGTGCCTTGCGGGGCAATCTCCACTCGGGCGGGGTTTCGCATGTGGCTAAGCGCCAGTTCCTCAATTTCCTTCGGCATGGTCGCGCTGAAGAGAAGGGTCTGGCGATTTTCAGGAGTGAGATCCAGAATGCGCTTGATGATGGGGGCGAAGCCCATATCCAACATTCGGTCGGCTTCATCGAGGACTACCGTGCTGACTTTGCCCAGTCCAACGGTTCCCTGCATCAGGTGGTCCATCAGTCGGCCCGGGGTGGCAACGATGAGGTTGCAGCGACCGCGCAGCTGGCTGATTTGGCGACCCATCGGCGCGCCGCCGATGAGAAGAGCTGGGTGAAGGCCAATCTTCTGGAGGCCGACGGCGATCTGCTCCGCGAGCTCTCGGGTCGGGGCTAGCACCACGCCGCGATCATCCTCACCGAAGCGAGTGACCATGGGCAGCGCGAAAGCAAGGGTTTTGCCGGTGCCGGTCTGGGCGATCCCGATGAGGTCGCGGCCGGTGACGGCGATCGGAATCGCCGCTTGCTGGATCGGGGTGGGGAGCGTAATGCCAGCTTCGTTCAACTGAGCGACTAGCTTGGGGGCCACGCCAAGATCGGCAAACGTCGGATCCGTGGAGACGGGGGCGGAAGTAAAGATCGTTTCGACTTCCATCTCGGTTTCTGGATCAAAGTCGCCTTCGACGCCGTCGAGCTCCATTTCTTGCTCGACTTCGGCTTCCAATTCAGTTTGGTCTTCCCGGTTGACTTCAGCTTCCATATCGATGGCCGCGATTACCTCGGGCTCGACTTCGGCGGTGGTTTCTTCCATCACCTCAGCCTCGGTAATTTCGGGGAGGGTGGCGATCGCTTCCGCAATGGTGAGCGGGGTGGCGGTCTCGAGGTTTTCGGTTACGGTTTCGGTTGAATTTTCGATTTCGATGTTAATTTCGTTCATTTAGGGTCACGGACGCGCCCCGGTACATCATCCGTCCCGCAACAGTGCAGAACGCATCTCTTAATGTGTGAGCGCTTGCCGGCTATACCGGCTACAGTATCAAGTCGCGCACCCGCATCCCTCTATTTGGAACGGGTGGAAAAGGAGTCGGCGGAGAATATGAGATTTATGTTTCTCACGCCATTCCGAATCGCAGGCCCGTGTTCAAAACACTCGGCCGCATCGGTGGTCTCCTCAGACTGAACAATTGATGATACCCTACGCGAAGGCACTCATGATCGGCACCATGGAAACGGGACATGATAAAGCATGCGAACGATTGCGTTTGTGATGGCGGTGCATCCCGAGCACATTACGGAATATGTTCATCGGCACCAGCCTATTTGGCCTGAACTGACCCAGACGCTGCAGGAGCACGGGGTGATCGAGTATTCAATCTTCCTGCATCCGGGGACGTGCCAGGTGTTTGCGGTGGCAAAGATTGAGAGTCAGGAACAGTGGGATGCGATTGCCGAGACGGACGTTTGCCGCCGTTGGTGGGCGCACATGGCACCCCTCATGCCGACCAATCCGGATGACAGTCCCATCGCCGTTCCGTTGGAGCCGGTCTTTGACCTGGAGCGGTAACGGGTTCGGTACAATTTAATCGGACCGGGGGTATAGCTCAGTTGGGAGAGCGCTGCAATCGCACTGCAGAGGTCGTGAGTTCGAATCTCATTACCTCCACCAAATCCGCGAAAGAATCGAACCTCGCGTTTCCCCTCTAAGCCCGGTTTCCTCGCATCGAATCTCAACGAACTGCGATTGAAATGACCGCTTTTCAGATTTTCCGTTCCGTATTGTTTTTTAAACGAGAACACGCAGTTACGCTAACGCGAGATGTAGGAACTCTTCACGATAGATCGTCAGTAAGCGGGCAAATTCAAATCACCTGCTTCGGTTGAACAACGATCTATTTGGTGAAAAATTATGCAGACCTACAAAAGACCTACGCGCGCGATAGCGGTTAGTCCTTAGTTACCGAATCCTAGCACTGTTGGTGACAGATACGGTAGCTTTTCAACTGGAATGAAGAAATCCACCCAGGTGCCCGCCACGCTGATCATGTCGGTGGCCAGCGTAGCTTTGGTGGGATGCGGTTCGGGGCGTCAATCGGACTGCGTCAATGCGGCGGGTCGGGTGCTCACCCCAAGCGAGTGCCGAACGGATCCGACGGCGCGATACGTCCCCCGAAACGTTCGTTACGGTGGTTTTGGCGGTGGCTCGGGCGGCGGATTCTTCGGCGGATAATGCGCCGCGAAGTTATCGTGCCCCGGACGGATTGGACCACCCGGGTGGAGCGTCTCGGCCTAACCTTTCACACGGTTGATGGTCAACCTTACTGGAACGAGTCGGCCGTCTACCGGTTTGAAGAATCAGAGATCACGGCGATTGAAGAGGCTACGAACGAGGTGTACCTGCGGTGCTTGGATGCCGTGGAATGGGTCATCCAAAATCGTGCGTACGATCGCCTCGGCATTCCCGAAGCCGCCCGGGACGTGATCGAACAAGCGTGGGAAAAAGATCCTCCCGCCATCTACGGCCGGTTCGACTTTGCCTACGACGGAACCGCAGCCTACAAGATGCTGGAATTCAATGCCGATACACCGACATCGTTGCTTGAGGCGGCGGTGGTGCAATGGCATTGGCTGCAAGAAACGCGACCAGACGCAGATCAATTTAACTCGATTTGGGAAGGACTGGTCGCCAAGTGGCGGAGCCTTCAGGATGAGGGATATCTACCTACCGGCCATGTTCACTTTACGTGTGTGGACCATCCGGAAGATTTGATGACCACGATGGTGATGCTGGATACGGCTAGAGAAGCGGGCCTCGGAGTAGAAATTCTTGGTTTGCGGCAGATCGGGTGGGATGAGGATCATCGCGTTTTCGTTGATCCGCGCCGAGAGCGGATCCACACGATGTTCAAGCTCTACCCGTGGGAATTGATGCTTCGAGATAATTTCGGACCGTACTTACTGGAGAGTTACTCACGGACCCAGTGGATCGAGCCGATCTGGAAGATGATCCTTTCAAACAAGGGTATTTTGCCAATTTTATGGGAGATGTTTCCGGGGCACCCGAATCTATTGCCAGCCTACGCCGATGGCCCGCGGGACCTGGATCGTTACGTAGAAAAGCCATTTTTGGGACGTGAAGGAGCCAACGTGACGATTCGAGGCGGCCATGAAACTGTTTCGCAAGGGGGGCCATACGGGGATGATCGCGTGATTTATCAGGCGTACCAGCCGCTTCCGGTTTACGATGGTAATCATGCCGTGATTGGGTCGTGGGTCATCGACGGAGAGGCGCGAGGCATCGGCATTCGCGAGTCTGATGGGCCCATCACGGGAGATTTGGCGCGGTTTGTGCCCCACTATTTCTTACGAGAGTCTGGAGGAAATGAATGTTGATAAGTAACAGAGGTATATCGAGCTAATGGATGTCCAAGTGGCACGGGTAGCAGATATTCCGGTGGTGATGATCCGCCACCGAGGTCCCTATGAGGAACTGAATCGAGAATTTGACCGACTTTGGGAGTGGGTGGAGTCGCGTCAAATTCCGGTGCAACGGACCATCGGGATCTACTACGATAACCCTGATTACACTGATACTTCTAATCTGAGATCAGCCGCTTGCGTGGAGGTTTCCTCCTCGTTCGCGTTTGGTGACAAGGGTGGGTTGCCTTTGGAGTTAGGGAAAATCACTGGGGGTGATTACGCGATTACTTCCTTCACCGGGCCATATGAGGCATTGGGACCGGTTTGGAGTGCGTTCACCAATCACATTGAGCGCAAGATGCGGCGAACCATCCGGGAGATTCCCGCATTTGAGGTGTATGTGAATGATGCGGCGACAACTGCTCCGGCCAACCTGATTACCGAGTTATACATGCCGCTGGCGTAATGAAAACGGCCACTCCCTGGATTTATTCGCCAAAGTTTGATCTCGGCGCGATCATTGGTCCGCCCGTCATCATCACCGCGGTTGTATTAATTTGGGGAGATCGGTTGGCGGCGATACAGGATACGCCCCCTTGGTTGTGGGTGCTACTCGTCTTAGGGATCGATGTCGCCCACGTTTACAGTTCGCTTTTCCGCACGTATTTTGATCGGGATGAATTTCGGCGTCGTCGCACTCTCTACATCACGGTTCCGTTAGCGGCTTGGGGCGCGGGAATCCTTATCTTTTGGCTGGCGGGGCCCGTGGTGTTTTGGTCTTGCGTGGCGTACTTTGCCATCTACCACTTTGTGCGGCAGCAATACGGCTTCATGATGCTCTACCGCCGGGGAGAGCCGGCGGGGGTCGGCATGCGGATCGACCAACTAGCAATCTATTTGGCCACGGTCTATCCGTTGGTGTACTGGCATACTTACCCACGAAATTTTCAGTGGTTTAGCGATTTTGACGTCTTGCACCTTCCAGTGACCTGGCCGGAACGGGTGCTTCGAGCGGTTTACGTGGCAACTCTGTTGGCATTTATCGCCAAGGAAGCACTCCGCTGGCGTTCCTCGGGCGAGGTGAATGGGGGCAAGGTGATGTTGCTACTTGCAACCGCTGCGGCGTGGGGCACCGGCATTATTCTGTTTAACGGTGACCTTACGTTCACGCTCATCAATATCATTTCGCACGGCATTCCTTACATGGCATTGGTATGGATTTATCAGTACCGCAAGCGTTCGAACCCCATGCATTCCAGAAATCGTTTGCTAGCCTTCTTTCAGTTAAAGTACATGCCGCTTTACATCTTGACGCTAATGGGGATTGCTTACTTTGAGGAAGGAATTTGGGACTGGTTTGTGTGGAAAGAGCATCCAAATCTTTTTGGTTCCGGGAATTTCTTGCTCTCTACCACCGCACTGACCCTCCTCGTTCCGCTACTCACCATGCCCCAGATCACGCACTATGTGCTGGATGCCTACATTTGGCGCGTGAATCGAAATGGGAAAGAGCTGCGAGCGGTGATCGGTTAGGACTTGACCGTTTTGTTGGGCGGGTTTAGTCAGCTCACGTCCGCAGACCACGCCGCCAGGGGCGTGGTTTGACTTCCGACCTTTAGTCGCAACACTTTGGGGTCGGATGGTGGATGGGGGCGGTGAGTTCGGCCGCGAGGTTTTTCGGTGCCGAACCCGGATCACCGGCCAGTTCATCTTGGCCAATGAACGTTGCGAACGTACGGTTTGAGGAGTCCGGATGCACCGAATGGCATGAGAAATGACGGGATATGTCAGCTAGGACGAGTCATCATCGGCACCGGGAGCAAGGGCAATTACGAGCGGGGTCCGAAGAAATGGCGCCCCAAAATTCAAGGAATGCATTGCGTTGCGCACTTTTGTCCAGATCGAATTGACGGTGCTCACCGTAAATGGCCGCCGCTTCGGTGACGGTTGGCGCGTCAAAGGAAGGATGGTTGCCACCATTTCCTTGCTGCTTGCCACCCACTACGCGATCACAGCCGTGCAGCCGATCTATAAGGTGTATCGGTCCGTGGACGTTATGGCGCTTTCGGGGGCTTCCATGGTTGGAATCGCGGTCAGAATTGAGCCTCCATCGCCAGGGGGAGAACAAATCAAGCCTTGCGTTGTGTTTCGCAACTGCGTTACGATTAATTGGTACGGTGCGTTCTCCGAAACTGGGGCATTCTTGAATGTAGATAAGGCCAAAATTGATGAATGGATTCGCACGAAGTCGCGAATTCTCAGCTTCGACGGAGGGGATTGGGTGAATCTAGACGATCCGGAAGAGCGGTTCTTCGATTCTCGCCTACATCGGATTCGGGATTTGAACGAAGTTATCGGTCGGCTGTGCCAGGTCTACCGCGATCATCCAGAAATTGAGCGGGTTCGCCCGTTTTACCGCCCCTTTTCAGCGCAGGAATCCCGTCGATTGGGCTTGGAGCCAAACGCCCGCCTCGCCGTGCCGTACGATCGTGAGGTGGAACGGTGGGCAGTTGGCCTGCTCAAATCGAAAGAGTGGTTTGAACGGGGGCTTGGCGTCGATGCCCTTCAAAAATTTGAGAACCCCGCGAATGTGAAGCGCCTCGCTTTGCTACTACAAGACCCGTACCAAACCCTAGACTCCAAAGGTCAGCCGCAATTTCCAGTGCGCGAACGGGCTCGCCGCGTCCTTGCCAGCTGGATAGGTGTTCAATCTGACTGACTTCCGTTTCGTCAGGCACTGTGTTATGCTAGGGGCGACAGGCATTTGGCAAACGATTGTTTTGTTCATCTATGGTTGGACAAATGATTAATCGTCAAATCATGCCGCTGGCTTGTCTTGGAGAAATGAATGAAATCCGTCAATATGAAATCTGTACCAGGGTCAAATCTCAAAGCGTTCACGCTCATTGAGCTGCTGGTAGTAATCGCGATCATCGCGATTTTGGCCGCCATCCTCTTCCCCGTCTTCGCTCAGGCGAAGGCGGCGGCAAAGAAGACTTCTTGTCTTAGCAACACGAAGCAGCTCGCCACCAGCGCCGCTCTTTATTCGGGTGATGCGGACGACTACTGGCTGCCGTCGTGGATGTATCAGTTCAACGGCGCCGCTCCCGAGCCGAACGATACGTTAGCCTGGTGGGACGATCTCGCTCAGCCCTACATGAAGAGCCGAAATCTCGTGATTTGTCCAACTCGCAAGGGTGACATGACGGACGCATTTGCCCCGCATCCTTACCCGGCTGGATCTCTTTGGGATAACGGCAAGAAGACGATGAGCTATGCCGTCAACGACATGGCGGTTTACTACACTTACGGAAACGATGCTGAAATGCGTTGGAATGGGGTTGTGGATGGCGAATGGCCCGCATTCCAAAATATCCACACTGGGTTCATGAATCAGGATTCGAGCCAGTGCAATCGACAACCGAACTGCAGCATCAACGGCTCCCAACTGGCGTTGCCGGCCGACACGATTTGGCTGCAGGATGCACCTGTGGATTGGGGTTCTTTACAGCCCGAAATCTATGCTAACTGGCAAATCGACTGGGCGGTGGGAGCTGGCGATCCCGGCGTAAACGTAGACGGAGTGAATCCGCACACCCAAGGAGCAAACTGCGCATTCGGAGATTCCCACGCGAAGTTTATGAAGCATGGATCATTCCTGAACTGTCACTACACCATTCAGGATGACTGTAATGATGAACCGCCGCGTCACGGCTAAGGTCGTTTCCGCGGACCGCTTGCATGCGGTCCGCAATGTTTACAGGAATATGAAAACAATCCTTCTCACTCTCGGGGCGCTTTTCGCGCTCTCATTTTTACTCGCTGGCTGCGACTCTGGTGAGCCGCCGGTAGTACCCACCGCGAAAGGTCAGCCGGGTGGAGGCGGACTCCCCGGCGGTAAGCAGATTCCCGGTCGCCCGGGTGGTGGCGGGGCCGCTGCCGCAGGAGCCGGGAGCTCCACAAAAACTGGTCCGTGAACTTGGCCGCTCATTGAGGGCGGCTAAACGAGCCCTCCGATCGGCACCCATGCCGTTTGCAAACCCCGAAAGGTCGATAACTTTTTGTTGATTTGTTCGCCAGGGTGAGGTGTGATTGCCTTGGCGACGGAGATAATGAGGGCATGATCCTGGCGGTTGCATCGTTCGCTTTGCAGGCAGAAGACTTGTTTGTAAGTGGAAGTCAATTCGATACGTTTCGAATTCCGGCGATCTGTCGAACCGCGAAAGGAACACTCCTGGCGTTTGCGGAAGGTAGGCGATCGACGAGTGACCAGGCGGCTAACGTCCTGGTGTTTCGTCGCAAAGCCAGTCGAGATGCTAAGTGGTCCGAAATCTCCGAAATTGCGGATGAAAGTCCGGCATCACTAAATAATCCGTGTGTCATCGCCGGGCGAGATGGCACGGTTTGGATGATGTATCAACGCTACCCCCAGGCCCGGTCTGAGTGGAGCGTCGATGCCGGCTATGAGCCCGGGAAAACCCTTCAAAGCTTCTTAATATCAAGCAATGATGACGGAAGATCTTGGTCGAAACCCTCCGAACTTACACGTCATCTGCGTCCCGCAGACATCAATACGCTTGCTAGCGGACCGGGGATTGGTCTCGAACTCATGAACGGTCCCCATAGGGGACGACTCGTGTTTCCGTTCAACCAAGGGGTGAACGGGAAGACGTGGGACGTCTTCGCCGCCTATAGCGATGACCGGGGCCGTACTTGGCAGCGGGGAACGTTGGCGCAGAAACCGGAAGGTACCCAGCCCAACGAGGTGCAAATCGCTGAGCTGAGCGATGGCCGGCTGATCATGAATGCCCGGAATCAGGCGAAGCTGCATTGCCGATTGGAGTCGTACAGTAACGATGGCGGCGAGACGTGGTCGCCGATCCGAGCGCGAGAAGATCTGGTCGATCCGGTGTGTCAAGGGGCGCTGCTGAGCTATCCCGGTAGGCCCGAAATTTTGCTGCTTAGCAATCCGAACTCAGGCTCAAAACGCGAAAATGGGGTGGTGAGAAAGTCTACGAACGGAGGGATTACGTGGACCGACTTTTTAAGCGTGACGACCGGATCGTTCCAGTATTCGGGCCTCGTCGCTTTGCCAAAGAACCGCGCTGGGATCATTTTTGAAACCGTTGATATGGTCGACGGGAAGGAACGCTATCGAATTCGATACCAAGAATTCAAAGTGAAGTGACCCTTATACTGACGAGGCTAACCATGCCGCGATCTCGGCTCCTTTCGATTTTGAGATCGTAACGGAGTCGGAAGACAGGCATGTTGTCAACGTCTCTGCGAACGAACGGGCGACAGATGCCCTCACGAGGTCGTTCAGCATCTCATGGCCATCACCTGACGGGGCCACCCCTAACGCACCGATGTATTCGGCACGTTGCGTTAGGGGGATGACGGCAATGGGATAGCCGCTTATCACCAACATCAGGTTCAACAATAGCCGTCCGACGCGACGAACTCCGCCACCAATTCGGGCACCTTAAGGTGGGAGAGATACACGTCGTCCGTGCCTGCCGCCTCAACGTCTAGCGTACGGTAAATCCCACTGTCGCCATTTGCCTGGCCCTTCATCACAAGGCTATGAATTTCTCGAATTTCCCGTTCGCCCAACGGCGTTTGGTCGCTCGCCAACTCGATGACGAAGTCGACGGCTTCCTTGTGCCCGATGACCTCCAGGTGCTCACGTACGGATTTGCCACCGATGGTGACGCCCTTTTCGATTACGATCTGAGTTTCGCTTTGGGTGAGCGTATTGCCCTCAATTGCGGTGGAGTGGTAAGTGAGCGAGACCTCGTACCGTTGTCGCAACTCTTCCGTCACGTCAGCTGGAAGCGGACGCATCGCTTGGAGCCACTCCATTGCGGTCGTCAATTCGGAGAGCGTGGTCACTTCTATTCCTACAGTAGCGTTGCTGGACGCATTACTATCCTCGACGCGGCGACTCCGGTTGACCTATTTGAGTCCCGTGAGAGCGATTCCCTGGATGAATAGACGTTGAGTGAAGAAGAAGAGGACCACTACCGGCAGGATGACGATGGTGGTGGCGGCCATTTGGAGGTTGAATGGCGTGCCTCCGTTTTGGCTCTGGAAGAACTGCAGGCCGAGGGCCAGCGTGAACTGCTTCTGGTCCAGCAGATAGATGAGCGGGCCGAGGAAGTCGGTCCAGACTCCCATAAACGCAAACAGCGCCACGACCGCAATGGCGGGCTTGCTAAGGGGGACAAAGATGTCCAGGAAGATACGTAGTTCGGTGGCGCCATCGATGGTGGCCGCCTCAGATAGTTCTTTGGGAATGGTCAAGAAAAACTGGCGCAGCAAGAAGATATTGAACGCGCTACCAAACCATGCCGGTACCCAGAGGGGCTTGAAAGAGCCGATCCAGCCCACTTCTTTAAACAAGGCGAAGGTAGGCACCATGAGGACTGGGAAGGGAACCATCATGGTGGCAAGGGTCAGCTTAAACACCAAATCTCGACCGGGCCAGCGAAGTTTGGCGAATGAGTAAGCCACCAGCGCGTTGGAAAGGACCACGCCGGAGACGGTGAGAATGCACAGGATGAGGGTGTTACGGGCGTAAATGAGGAACGGACTGAAGCCGAGGGATTCCTTACCGTGATTGAGGGCGTCGGTAAAGTTCTGCCATTGCAGTTTGTCGGGCACCCAAATCGGCGGCTCGTGCATCACTTCGCCGCTGGCCTTTAGCGCGGTGGAAACCATCCAAACGAAAGGGAAGGCGAAAGCAATCGATAGCGAAATCAGGGCCAACTGAATCAACACGTTCTTGGTGATCGTTGCGGCCCGAATGGACTTTAGATTGTGTTCCTTAGCTACCTTCACATTAACTGCCTTCATAGTGAACTTTCTTCTCCCCGTACTTCAGCACGCCGTAGGTCAGCACCAGAATGACGGCAAACATGATCCAGCCCATCGCGCTGGCGTATCCCATGCGATTGAACTTGAAGGCGCTATCGAACAAGTAGCTGGAATAAAAATACGCCGACCGTTGCGGGGTTCCGTTGGGGAACATCACGAACGGAATCGCGAAGACCTGCAGACTGCCGATCATGCCCATGATGGCGTTAAAGAGGATTACGGGAGAAATCATGGGTACCACCACTACTTTCAGTTTGCGGGCGGCAGTGGCTCCATCCAGGTCGGCCGCTTCCATCAGCGATTGGGGAACGTCTTGCAGGCTGGCCAGAAAGATGAGCATGGTGTTTCCCAAACCCCAAATGCCGAGTAGCATCAGGGAGGGCTTGGTCCAAGCCGGATCGCCCAGCCAATTGGGACCGTGGACGCCCAAGAAGTTAAGGAAATAATTGAGAATCCCGTGCTCACCATTCAGGAGCCATAACCAGAGCACCGCCATTGGGATGGTCGGCACGAGTGAGGGCAGGAAGAATATCGTGCGGTAAATGGTCATGCCCTTGGCCTTCGTATTTAGCAGCAGAGCGAGACCGAGGGCGGAAACCAATCCGATTGGCACGGAGAGAACAGCATAGTAGAGCGTGTTTCCGGCGGCTTGCCAGAAAACTTGATCGTTGAATAACTCCGTGTAGTTCTCGGTGCCAATGAACATGGCGGGCTTCAATACCGAGTAGTCGCAAAGCGAGTAGTACAGGGAGGCGAACACGGGATAGGCCATGAAAACGCCAAATCCAATGAACCATGGCGCGGCAAAGAGGATGCCGGTAATCGCTTCCCGCCTTCGGTTTGCCGGTAGCCGCATCATAATCCCTTGCTCCACCGCATGGCGCGTCGCTTGAGATATTGGTCTAGCTTGGGCTGCATGGTGTCCGACAAATCTTTCATCGCCTGTTGGGGCGTTTTTGCCTGCAACATAACGGCTTCAAAGGCATTGGTTAGTTCGCTCTCGTACTGGGACCAGATGCCAATTTTGGGAGTTTGGATGGAGTTCTCGGTCGCGGCGAGATCGTAAAACAGTCGAATTTTTCTATTGGCGTGCTGCTTCCAAAATTCGTCGCTTACGTTGCTCAGCGGAGAATGTTTGCGTTGCAGTAGGCACAGCTTTTCCATGTTCTTCTGCTGCTGAACGTAGCGGATAAATTCAAAAGCCTCTTTGGGGTGTCGACATCCACGCGGAATGGCCAGAATATCGGCGTCAACAATGGACCAATTTTTCATTTCCGGGTGTTTCGCCGGATAAGGAAAGGGGGCGGCATCCCATTGCACATCTTGACCAAATCGCTTGATGAAGTTTGCCATCCATACCCCCTGAAGTTCCATGGCGACCTTTCCGCTGATGAATGGATTTTGGGGCGACGAAAAGTTGCCGAGGCCCTGGGTGAATGCCTGAATGGTCGATTTTCCGTAGCGCTGAGGATAGCCCTGTACCCAGGTCATCGCTTCAATTGCTTCGGGTGAATTACAGGTGATCTTGGATTTGCCGTCCCAGTACTTGGCACCAAAAAGGGTGATCCAGGCCCAATTCCACCAACCGGGCTCGTTGGGCAAGAAACCCACTTGGTCGGCGTGACCGTTTTTGTCTATCTTCGTAAGCTTATCGCTGTAGGCATCCAATTCCTCCAGGGTTACCGGCGGCTTGGCGGGATCGAGACCGGCGGCCTTGTACTTGTCGGTATTAAAGTGGAGGGCAATGCTGGCGGGGGTGCTGGGGAGGGCGTACTGGTGACCGGCATATTCGCCGATGTCCCAGTACGCCGGAATGTAATCCTTCTTCGACATTCCCGCGGCGGCCAGGTAATCATCTAGCTTTTCCAGTCCATGCTCATCGACATATTGCGCTACATGCGCGGCGTAGAGGCCAGCGACATCCGGCGGAACCCCGGCACTGATGGCCATCATGGTTTTGTCGTCGATTCCGCTCATCGAGAGCATGTCAACGTGAATCTTCGACTGACTCTTATTAAAATCGTCCACGACCGCCTTCATGGCGTCGTACTCAAAATCGGTCCACTTTTCCCAGTAAGTGATGCGGACGACATCTTTGGAAACCGGAACTTCGGTGATCTTCTCGGAAATCACGTAGGTGCCCGCGATGATGACCGCGCTGGCCGCCAGCAGATAGGCAACCTTACTCATTGGTTGTGCCCTTCTCGTGCCATAGCCAGTTGCCCGCTAACGGTTGCGGTAGCTGACCGTGGCGACTAATTTGAAGCTTCAAGGTGGCGGCTTCGGTCCCGTTAAAGTAGGCGATTTTTATGGGATACATTCCGGGTTTGAGGTCCAGGGTCGCCGCCAAATCTGTCATACCGTGAAACCCATCATTGTTCAAAATCTTGTAGCCACCCAGCCAAAGCGCGCTGCCGTCATCGCTGGCGCCGCGGATAGTGTAACGTCCCGCCTCCGTAATTTTCAAAAGCCCCTGAAAAACCACACCGTAGTGGTCCTTCTGCTCCAAAAACTGTGCCGGATCTAAAACGACGCGGCGGGTACCGGGCGGAGTGTTCGCAAACTGTTCCACAGAGCTGAAATCCCCATCAAACCTCGCCGCCAGTAACCCCGGTTCTGATTCCGTTGCCGCCACTGCCTGCAATTGCCCGCAATCGATCGTGGTTCGCTCACTGACCCATTTGCCGGCTCGGTTTTGTATTCCGACTTCAACCCGTTCTCCGGCGGTTAGGAGTATCGGACCCGTAACTGGGGTTGGCTTGGACCCGTTGCGACTCGCAAAAAGCGGGAGTTGGGAAAAGGCGACCGATTTGACATTAACCGCGACGCCTGGTTCGGCGAAGGTCAATTCGGGTCGCGGGGCTTCCAGGTACATGCTCGGAGCAAGTGAAAATAGGAACGATGTGGACCGCCGAACTCGATCGGTAAAGGTGGCGGTGGCTTCCCGATTCTGACTCCACAAGCTCTGCGAAAACGCGACGGCGCGTGGCATCAAGTGGCTCTCCACGGATGCCCTGGTAGGTAAGTTCTCGGTCCAGATATTGGCTTGAGCCCCTAGGATCTTCTTTTGATCCGACGGGTTCGTGAACTCCGCGCGTGGGTCATAGTTGTAAACGGTTTCTAGCGGCAACGATCTGTTATCGTGGTCCAGGTAGCAGAAGTCCCACGGCGTCATCACTGCTTCGTGCCCTTTCTTCACGGCTTCCACGCCGCCTTCCGTTCCTCGCCAGGACATGACTTTTGCATTCGGAGCCAGCCCCCCTTCTAGAATCTCATCCCAGCCGACGATGCTGCGGCCGCGGGCGTTCAGGTACTTCTCAACTCGTCCCACGAAATAGCTCTCAAGTTGTTCCGGTTTGTCCGTATCCAGGTGCTGCTCGATCATCCGTCTTTTACAGTCGTCGCACCGCGTCCACAGAAACTTGTCTACCTCGTCGCCGCCAATGTGGATGACTTTGCTGGGGAAAAGATCCATCACTTCGTCGAGAACATCTTCTACAAATTGGAATGTCGATTCCTTGCCCGCACAAAAAACATTGGGGAACGCAAAGCCATATTCCTTCTGGTACGGGGCGATCAGCTGGTCACTACAAATTAGCCAGGGGTACGACCTCGTCGCCGCGAAGTTGTGGCCTGGCAGTTCGAACTCCGGCACGATGTTGATGTGTCGCGCGGTGGCGTACCGAACGATCTCCCGGATGTCGGCCTGCGTGTAGTAACCGCCGTACGTCGCAATTTTCGCGTTTGGCGGCGGGAAATCCATTCCGCGGTACTCCTTGAAATCTCCATTTGCCGGGACTCGGTTCGCTCCTTGCTGGGTGAGATTTGGATACTTCCGGATCTGCAGTCGCCAGCCACCGTCATCGTTCAGATGCCAGTGAAACGTGTTGAGCTTGAGGGCCGCCAGTATGTCTAGAAAGTGCTTTATGTCGTCTTTGCCGAAGAAATGGCGGCTAACGTCGAGCATGAAACCCCGCCATGGGTACCGAGGGCTGTCTTGGATTGATACAATTGGCAAGCCCTTTGCACTCGTGACCAATTGTCGGAGGGTTTGGAGCCCGTAATACAGCCCGTGGTTTGTCGCGGCCTTAATGCGAATGCCGCGGGAGGAGGTTTGCAGGGAATATCCTTCCCCGCTCCCCGACTTCGTGATTTCCAGATCACAATTGAGTCCGGTTCCAGATTGAGCCGGAAACATTGTTCGTGCCATGGCCAGCTCGTTGGCGGCCGAGTTCGGACCCCGAAATCGGATGGACCCGAACGAAATCTGCCCAGGCTGCTGCTGGATGTGGGTTGGCATCGGAAAAATTGACACGGCTGGCGTCGCGGATGCGGCATACAAAATTCCCGACACTAATCCGATCATGGGTGCCGAATTATAACTCTCCTTGCGGGACGAAGTAAGTTGATCGAGAACTTGCTACGTCGCGGCAATGGCAATGGGGAGTCCTATGGTTGTGACCACATACGGGCGAAATTCATCGCCTACTCGATTCCGGGAAGCTGAACGGACCCCGGCGAATCCACTGGCGACAAAAGCTCCCGCCGGAAGTTGCGGCCCTTAGATGGAAACACCGAACACCACCGTAACCAAACCAACGGCTTCCAAAAAGCATTCTCGACTTTCTGCAAGTGTATGGTGGTATGTCGGCTTGATCCTTTTGGCGGGTCTCGGCTTTGCCTTGTATCGATCACGCACATCAGAGGCGGGTAGCAAATTGGTTCTGGCAACGGTGTCGCGAGGCGATATTCTTGAAACCGTTACGGCTACAGGTTCCGTCAATGCCCAGACGGGGGCAGAAGTGCATATTGGTTCCCAAGTGGCGGGGCGGATCCGCAAGCTGAATGCGGATATCGGTACTACGGTGCAGGCGGGCGACGTTATTGCCGAACTGGATTTACCTGATCTTCAAGCGCAACTAGGCCAAGCCGAAGCGGTGCTAGCTCAAGCAAAGTTACGATATTCACAAGCCTTAGCTGGAACCGGGTTGCAACTTGCGCAAACCGCCTCCAGCATTGCCACCGCGAACGCGGGAGTGGACAGCGCGAACCAGAAGTTGGCGGTGGCCAACGCCAATCTGCGTCAGCAATCGATCGCTGTCCCGGCGGATATTGCACGTGCTGAGAGCACCTTGAATGTTGCATTTTCCGCAGAATCGGTTTCGGCGGCTAACCTAACTGCGGCCCGTGCGACGGCAAATCTGTCGGTGGTCAACGCGACCGAGGGGCTCTCCCAGGCCCAGGCAAACGAAGTCAACTTCGCTATCATCGAAAAACGGGCTGCTGATTTACTTGCCCAAGGCTTTGTGGCCAAGGCCGTTTATGATTCGGCGCATGCTCAGCTGCTTGTGAGTGCTTCGCAAACCCGTGCCGGGCAGAAAAATCTCACGTTGACCACCCAGAAAGTAGCTCAGGATATTCAGACCGCGCAACTGGCGGTGAAACAGTCTCAGCAGAGCATTAGGAGCGCCCGTGCTGCGCTGACGGTCGCTAAGGCAGAACAGAACCTTGTGTCAGCGCGAGTCGCGGACGTGGCGGACGCCAAGGCAAATGTTCTGCAGGCAATGGCGTCGGTGAAAGTTGCGAACGCGGGCCGGACGAACAATTTGATCCAGGCGCAAAGCGTCCGCATCGCGGCGGATGGCGTTACCCAAGCGGAACAGGCTCTGGTCTTCAGCCAGGCGCAGTTCAACAAGTCGAAGATCAAGTCGCCGATTGCGGGCACCGTGTTGCAATTGAGTGCCCAGCAGGGCGAGACGGTATCGGCAGGGCTTTCCACTCAAACGCTTCTCATCGTTGCAGATCTCAATCGGCTGCAAATCGACGCCTACGTCGATGAAACCGACATTGCACGGGTGAAGATCGGGCAGTCGGTGAAGTTTTCGGTGAGCGCTATTGCGGATAAGACGTTTGATGGCACGGTGCAGAAGATCGCTTCGGGATCCACGATTCAGCAAGGCGTCGTGACTTACGGAGTCACGGTTTCCATCACGGTGCCGAATTCGGCCCTTCGGCCCGACATGACGGCTAGCGTCACGATTGAAACGGGCCGCCTCTCAGGCGTGCTAATGGTTCCGGCGGTTGCCATTCAGGTTTCCACAAAAGGATCGGCTGTCAATGTGACCAGCGTGATCGGAGGCAAGCAGGTAGTGAATTCGGTCTCTGTGGTGACTGGCGGTACCGATGGTGCGAACGTTGAGATTGTTAGTGGGGTTAAGGAAGGTGATCAAGTTGTGTTGGCAGGGCTAAACAAGTCATCGGCACCTACTGCTACGTCGAGTCCCTTCGGGGGAGGTGGCGGTCCCGGCGGCAGTCCTGGGGGAGGTGGAGGTGGACGTGGGCGATAGCAAGTTTCCGCTTCTGTGCCTGAAGGACCTTACGAAGGTCTACATCATGGGTGAGCAAGAGGTACGAGCGCTTGATGGGCTCAGCATGGATGTGAATGCTGGGGAAATGGTCGCAATCATGGGCCCCTCAGGGTCGGGCAAGTCCACATTGATGAATATGATTGGGTGCCTGGACGTTCCGACTTCCGGTTCTTACCGACTGGATGGGGAAGAGGTGTCGGAATTTGACGAAGTGGAACTGGCGCACATCCGAAATCGGAAAATTGGTTTTGTGTTCCAGGGTTTCAACCTGCTTGCTCGGACCACGGCTTTGGAAAATGTGGAACTTCCGCTCTTGTACGCCGGGGCAAGAGACCGGACAAAACGAGCGACAGAAGCACTTGAACGCGTCGGGCTTGGGGATCGGGTCGACCATACAACGGCAGAATTATCAGGTGGTCAGCAGCAACGTGTCGCGATTGCCAGGGCCATTGTCT
This sequence comes from Fimbriimonadaceae bacterium, assembly GCA_947447315.1. GTDB lineage: Bacteria > Armatimonadota > Fimbriimonadia > Fimbriimonadales > Fimbriimonadaceae > Fimbriimonas. Next base: position 18,423 of record CANFJD010000001.1, on the reverse strand, counting down.
CGAACCCCAGCCTCATCTTGGCCGACGAGCCAACCGGGAATCTTTCCTCAATTCAGAGCGTGGAAATCATGTCAATTTTTCAAGGGCTGAATGATGATGGTTCTACCATCGTCATGGTGACCCATGAGGAGGACATCGGTCGTCATTGTAAACGCCGGATCCTGGTTCACGATGGTCGGATTCGCGAGGATACGGTAGTAACCGATCGGATTGTGGAACCATCGGCAAGTCTTGCCGGAGTCCACCCGTGAATCTAGTCGAAAACCTACGGTTGGCGATCCGGGCGCTGCGAAGCAACGCCCTGCGAACCGCTCTGACCATGCTGGGGATCATCATTGGTGTCGCAGTAACGATTCTAGTGGTAGCGATTGGTCAAGGGGCCAGCCAGAATATCACCAATACAATTAACCAATTGGGGACGAATCTGCTCATGGTCCGCCCGGGGCAGCAGCGTGTGCAACTCACAGCAGCGGGGCGAGCTGGTGGAGCGGCTTCGTACAACAAACTCACCCTCCAGGATTCAAACTTAATCGGACAACAGTTTTCAAACACAATTTCGGGAGTGGCTCCCCAGGTGCGGGGCAATGCTCAGATCACTCTGCGCGGAACAGATGCATCCACTACGGTGATAGGCACGAATGTCGCGTATCCCAACGTGAATAACACCACGGTTCGCTCGGGTCGGTTCTTTACCCAGTTTGAGGATGTGGGCAACCAGAAAGTTTGTGTGGTCGGCAATTCCGTGGCTAGCAAACTCACCGGAAATGCCAACGGCGACCTGACGGGCATGGTGATTTCCGTGAACCACACCGACTATCGGGTCGTCGGGATGCTCACGCCTAAAGGTGCCGGTGCGTTTGGACAAGATCAAGACGACACGATCATCATGCCGATCACCGCCGCAATGCAACGAGTCTTTGCCCGGACTCGGATCGATATGATTAGCATTAGTTGTTACGATCAAAATGACATGTCTCTGGCTCAGGAGCAGATCACCGCGTTCCTCCGCTCCCGTCATCACCTCCAACCACCTTTCCCTGCTAACGACGATTTTCAGGTCTTCAGTCAGACCGAATTGCTCGTTCGGCAGCAGAGCGTAACAACCACCATGACCACGCTGTTAACTGCGGTGGCGGTGATCTCGCTGATCGTCGGTGGCATTGGGATTATGAATATCATGCTCGTTTCGGTGACCGAACGAACCCGAGAAATCGGGATACGCAAGGCGATTGGCGCTACTCCCGGCGATATCAAGAACCAGTTCCTTATTGAAGCGACGATCATTTCGCTGGCGGGCGGATTGTGCGGGGTTGTGCTGGGGATCGGCTCATCATTCGTTCTCAGTGCGGTGGCCGGGTGGAGCACTGTGGTCAGTCCCGTGGCGATGACCCTCGCTTTGTTCATATCGGCCGCGACCGGCATATTCTTTGGTATGTATCCGGCCGCAAAAGCCGCCGCGTTACATCCGATTGAAGCCCTTCGGTACGAATAATTAGTGCCGGGCTACCAGAACGGTAGCCCGGCATGATTACTGGGTGTGAACCTAGTCGTCGAGCTTAATTCTTTCTGCAGTAAGCGTTGTGGTCGCAGAGTCGTAGTTGCCTTTCGCCTCTACTCGGGCTCCGTTAACAATGCCTGCCGGGATTGAGGTGGCCGTGACCTTGATCACCTTACCGGCGGTGAGGGAGACACCTTCCCATCGGCTGACCGTGAGGTCGAAGGTTTTGGAGTCGACATTGAGGTTGGAAACGGTGCCTTTTAGCTCCGCTTCGGGGTGGCCATCTCCCCCGTCGCCACCGCCGTGATGGTCGCCGTCTTCAATCTTGACGCGTACTGCGGTAATACCCGTGTCGGTCGCAGTGCCTTCTGCCTCGATCCGAGTGACGTTACTCATGAGCAGAGTGAAGAATTCTGCTTTCGTCACCATAATTCCACTGGGACCGAAGAACTTGGTGGTGTCGGTCGTGGTGATGAGGGCGGCCGTTGCTTGAGGCAAGAATCCATCGGCAGATTCGATGGTTGAGTTAATCACGCCGTTCGTTACATCACTGGAAAGGACGACTCCGGTGATTTGAGCTTCGTTCTCGAACTCATTTTCCTGTTCAATCTTGATGCGGCTCGCCTTCAGGACGCCCGCCGTAGTGTTGAAAATTCCGGTGACCTCCACCTTCTCTCCCGCAACGAGGGCGGGATTGTCAGAGCCATTGTTGTTGAAAATGACGGTAGAAGCGTCGGTGACCACATTTATGGATCGACCGTGCTTGCTGATGGTGAAAGTCTGGTTCGGTGCCGTTCCGCTGAGGGCGCTGACACTCCCGCTATAATCGTCTTGCTCGTGACGAGAGGAATCGCCAATGCCGTCATCGTGTCCATGTTTGGCGAACAGGTCTCCGGTAGCAGTTACGACGCCAGATACCAAATTCCACGTGGAGAGGTCAAAGTCGATGACCACTTTCGGCTTGGTGACGGGGTTGATCGGGGCTCGGAACGTGACGGCGAGAAACTTTTCGGAGCCGGTCGCACCATCGAAAATGGCGTCCTTCGCCGTGGCCGAACCAGTGGTCACGACGCTCAGATTCTTGTCCATCGTAACGGTAGCCCCCGTGTAGGATCCTGCCGGGACATTTGCCGTGCTCAGCATCAAGAATCGGGCTCCGGTAGAGTCGCGAAGGGTTCTCAAGTCCACCAATCGTCCGCCGGTGGCGGATTCGTCAAAAATATTGGCTGCTCCGGCCGTGCTCGTCAGGTCGATCTTTTTGATCTTTACCCACACGTGAGAAAATCCTTCATTCATGTTGTCGGTGGCGAATGCGGAAACGGTGCCGCCCGGCAAACTGCTGGATCCGCCTCCGCTACCACCGCAGCCAGCCAAACCTAATATTCCAACGCAAAGGCCCAAAAAGCCGATCTTTAATCTGTCCATGTTCTCGTTAACTCCCCCACTTTGGGAGTTTCCTCGATAAGGGAGCGTGAATGCTGACGAATAAATACGTCGTTCCTTCCGATTTTTAGTATTTTGTGTCGGCGGTCCGCTGTGCGGAGCCGGAGAACGGGAATGCCGTAGGACAGGGGAGTGGTTTTTCTTGTTTATCCCCACCAGCTTTACGCTTTCGGCGGGTTGCCGGCTGATGGCGAGGAAGTATGGCTGATCGAAGATCCGTTGTTCTTCTCGCAGTTTCGGTTCCGTCGGCAGAAGCTGATCTTGCACCGCGCCGCGATGCAGGAGTACTCGCGAGAACTTAACGAATCGGGTTGGACGGTGCGATACATAGAAGCAAGAGAGCTGGATTCCACGGTGGGAATTGGCAAATTACTTGCGAGTGCCGAATGTGACACGGCCCGAGTTCTGGATCCGAATGACGATTGGCTTGAGCAGCGGTTACGGTCTGGCTGCCGGGACGCGGGCGTTTCGTTAGAGCTGGTTCCTGATCCCAATTATCTCACTCAGGCAGATGTTGCCGATAGGTGGTTAGCTCCCCGCCGGAAATACTTCTTCACCGAATTTTATGTTCAGCAAAGAAAATCCCTGGGGATTCTGCTGGAACCAGACGGCAGCCCGGTCGGTGGACGATGGACATTTGATACGGAAAATCGCAAACGCTTGCCCGCGCGGAAGCTGGTTCCTCCCATCTGGAAACCAAAGGTCAGGGAATCAGTACTGGAAGCAGAAGCGTACGTGAAGCAACATTTTCCGCAAGCGATGGGAACGGATTATCCATTCGAGTATCCGGTAACTCGCGTTGACGCGGCGGAATGGCTTGAGGCATTTTTATTTGAACGGTTTCATGACTTCGGTGCTTATGAAGATGCGATTTCAAGAACCGAGGCGAACCTTTACCACAGTCTGCTAACGCCCGCACTCAATATCGGCCTATTGACTCCTAGGCAAGTGGTTGATTCCGCGATGGCGTATCGGGATCAAGTCCCCCTCAATTCGCTGGAAGGATTTATTCGCCAAGTGGTTGGTTGGCGCGAGTTCATTCGGTTGATTTACCAGGGACAAGGGCGGAAACAGCGAACTTCGAATGCATTAGGGCATAGCCGTCCGATGCCCGCGTCGTTTTACGACGGAACCACCGGGATTCTGCCGGTCGATACGGTCATCCGGCGGGTCTTTCAGACGGGATACTGCCACCATATCGAGCGACTTATGATCCTCGGAAATTTCATGGTCCTGCTGGAAATCGATCCCGAAGCCGTTTATCAGTGGTTCATGGAGCTATTCATCGATGCGTACGACTGGGTGATGGTTCCGAATGTATATGGCATGAGTCAGTACGCCGACGGAGGGTTGATTACCTCCAAACCCTACATTAGTGGCTCTAACTACGTATTGAAGATGAGCGACTATCCCAAGGGTGATTGGTGCGAGATTTGGGATGCTTTGTACTGGCGCTTTGTCGATAAACATCGTGATCTGTTCCAAAAGAATCCACGCCTGAGTTTGGCGGTGGCTACCTTGGATCGAATGGGGGATCGCTTTCCCCGACTCCTCGCCGTAGCCGAAGGATTCTTGAGCAAGATCCACGGGGAGCCAGTCTAGCTTTGGAATTCTCCTTCTTCTCTCCGTTTGGTTCAAGTATTTTGTTGATGGGCACGGTTCTGATGACCGCAGCCGGCTGGTGGTGCCAGTTGGTTCGGTATCCAGCGTTTCGAAATTGGAACGATATCGAATTCGTTCGGCGGCACTCGTTACACACCTTTCAGATCTCTTTGATAGTCGTTCCGGGACTCATTTTCCAAATTGCGGGTGCATCATTACTCATGGTGAGTGCGGCGGTGGCTTGGCTAAAGCTCATAAACGTGGTCAGCTTGCTCGGTAGCTTGGGCCCTACTTTCCTCATCAGTGCCCCACTCCATAGGCGTCTTTCAACCGGCAAATGTTATGTAGTTATTGAAAGACTGATCCGAACTAACCTGCCTCGAACCCTTTTTTGGACGATCCACTTTTTAGTCGCTCTCGCTTGGCGGTTCTCGGCAGCAAACGGTTAGTAGAATGTGTAAATGATCGGACTGCTGGTAGCGGGGCTGATGGGAACAGCAAACCCATCGGCTGAGTTTCGTCCCGGGAATTCGATTATGTGGACCTTTCCCGAATTAGCGCCGACCCTCCGCTCTTTGGTGACTGGTGTCGCAGAAATGCCAAAATTGACCGTTTTCCTGCCCCGGGATTACACGCCGGAGAGAAAATTTCCTCTGGTCGTACTTATTCCGGGGGCTGAAGGCAGCGCGGGAGACAATGCGGATTTTGCCCGCCAGACGGTGGGGGACGAGGGCTATATCTGCGTCGGAGTGCCGTCGTTCAAGAAGTCCATCGTTCCGATGGAGCCGGACGAAAAGAACAAGTGGACCCGCATGTACATCGGCCCCGGAGACGGCCCGACGGCTTGGAGCCGGTACCGCGTGATGTTCGACCGACTGTTCACCGAGATCCCCAATATCGACGTGAAGAAGACCTTCTTTGGTGGATTCTCCAATGGCGCGAACACGGTCGCGGCGATTCTCGGCGCCGAAAAGGACGCTCATCCATTTCTTGCGCGATTCCGTCACTTCGTCATCGTGGAAGGCGGGCGAACGATTCCGCCTTTCCGCGCGCTGCGCGACCATCGATTCTTTCTGGTGCGCGGGGGAGAGAACAAGTCGGACTACCATTTCGGGCTGAAGGCCGTGTTGACCGCGGCCAAAGCGACCTACGACGAGTACATCATGCCAGGGGTGGGGCACGATTACCCGCCAACAGCCCAGGCGCAAGTTCGTAACTGGATTCGCCGCGAGGTGGCGATGCCGGGGGAATCGGTGATCAGTGGTCGGACCGAGGATTCGGCGATTACCATCACCACCACGACGCGGTGCGCGGGGGCGATTCACTCGCTCACCTGGCGAGGGCAGGAGTTTTTGGATTCGGCCGATCACGGTCGCCAACTGCAATCGGCCAGCAACTTTGACTTCAACGGGCCAAAAACTTCCGAGACCTTTAACCCGACCGAAGCCGGTTCGGCGCGGGATGGAGCGGGAAATCTTAGTTCCAGTCAGTTGCTATCGTTGAGAGCTACCGGAAACCGACTGGCGACGACAAGCCGAATGGCGTTCTGGCTGAATCCAGCCGAAACCTCAGGCAGCAATCCCGCGAAGAATCGGATGGTCACATCGAATCACTTGCTGAAAAAGGTAGTCACTATCGGCGTCAATGGTCGCCCGCAGCTTATTCAGTACGATGTCACCTTCACCTTGCCAAAAGATGAGCGGCATCATCAAGCGGTCTTTGAATCATTAACCGGCTACATGCCCGAGGTCTTCCGTCAATTTTGGCGGTTCAATCCGGTCAATCGGAAGCTGGAACCGCTATCGGATGGTCCCGGGGAACAGCCCGATCCGGTCGTCCTGGCCACCGCCGACGGGGCGTTTGCGATGGGAATTTACTCTCCGGAGAAGCAAGCGAAGGGGTATGGTCGGTGGCGATTCACGCCCGAGCGGGTGGTGAAGTGGAACTGCGTGTTCCGGGTTACCGATCCAGTTCCCGGCGCGAGTTACCGTTACCGGCACTACGTAGCCGTTGGCACCGTCTCTCAAGTGCGAGAAGAACTTAATCGGCTGTGCCGCTAGGTTAGTGAAGGCGAGCGAGCCCAGGTTGCCGATCTGATGGTACCAAATCCACGGCTGATATCAGAGGCAATCTCGACGCCGCATCACCATGGCATGGTACGGGATCAATCCGCATCGCTGATAGAACGGCTGAACCTCGGGGTCACAAACCAGATCGGTGGCATATACGTGAGTAGTCGTTTCCAAGAAGCGTTGTACAAGTTCCTGTCCGATGCCGCGACCTTGGTAGTCCGGAAGAACCTCGAGCGAAGACAGGTAACTGAAAAGAACGTTGTCCGTTAACCCCGTGAGGTAAGCGACGCATTGGCCCGTGTCCGAGTCGATGGCGAAAAAACGAATGTCGCTCTCGCATATCAGACGCCGCAGTGTGGCCGCTGATGGCGGATTTGGCCAGCCCACAAAGAAGCCCTCTAAAGTTGCATCCTCAAGGTCCCTCAGGTCGCTCGAAATTTGGATGGCACTCATTAAAGGCAATTTACCAAATGACTTTCGGTGAGGTCTGTGAAGGGGCGAAGTATTTATCCCGATTCAATTGGCTCTTCTATCTCCGGAACGGATTCCGGCCGGCGCCTTGCCGCCAGTACCGACCACTAGGAGAGTGAAATGAATTTACATCAGACCTTAATCACCGTGGCTTCCATCATTGTCGGCAGTGTCGCCGCCTCTGCCTCGGCCAATATCGGAGACTTCAATCTTCGTGCCGAGGCATTCGCCAACAATACAAACGATGGAAGCACGTTCTACAGCAACCCGCAATCCTCCATGTTCAACGGTGCTCCCGGCTCTGGCTCGGTTACGTCGACTACTCCATCCTTGGTTGGTGTCACCGCCACCCAGAATGTCTCGGCGAGTCTGACCGACGCCTACCACGGTTCGATCAGCTTTAATGACAAATGGCAATCGACGAATCTCTAGATGGGTCAGATGCGGTTCGGAGCCGAATCGGATTACACCTTCGCCACCGCTTCTGCTGCCACCTTAAAGGTCAATTGGGCGGCGCAGTTCTCTCACACCGGAGATGGACCCGACAGCTTTGGCATGTATGACATTTCAATGTACGTAGATGGGACTCAATATCTATCATCCAGTTCTGCCAACGGATGGGTGACTCCTGATACGGTGGGGAGTTGGTCAGTGAATCTTGGGGCCGGAACGCACACCCTGTCGTTCGTCGATTCCGGGAATATCTATGGACAAGTGGGAACGCGCTTTGACAGCATCTCGGAGACGCTCAACTTCGGCGTGAACGCTACTCCCGTTCCGGAACCAGGGACGCTTATCGTGCTCGGACTCGGCGCGGCGGGATTCATCCGTCGCCGGCGGTCGACCGGAAAATAAACATCGCAGATTCTGTGCCTGTCTAGTGTCCGTGCGATCATTTGATCGCACGGACATTTGACTATTCCGGTTCCAAATGGGGTTCTGTCGGGTTATGATTCATCATGATCATCGCATTTCTGTAGAATTTCGCTGACCATTAATATGAACTTGCCGAGTCTCGAAGAAGTGGTGATCCCTGTCCTTTACGTAGGGTTCAGCGTCGGGTGGATGCTTGTAAGACACCGCCAAAATCGCGTAGCCTGGACGTACCTTTCACTGCTCGTAAATGTGCTGTTGGTGGCGGGATTGATATTGGCCATGCGGAGCGGTTTTGACTGATTCCGCGGCTTGGTTGTCGGCAGTTGTCTTTATCGCGATTTGTATCGTCGGTTGCATTGGCATTAACCGCGACTACGAATTATTGCCCCGTTGGTCAATTCCATTTTTGTTTCTGACGGGATATGTTTCAGGTTGCATTGGCTTTCAGCCACTTTATGCATCCATTTTCCGATCTGGCTTTTCGGCTGATTCCTATGCTGATGCTTACCTTTGGAGCTTTTTGTTACTTCCGAATGGTTTCACTACGGGAATCATAACCGTCGGACTCACCGCTTTTTCGGCTCGGTACAAAAAGGCATGGTGGGCGCTTCCAGTCGCGATGATGGTGGTTTCCCATTTAGCTTTCTGGATGCATCGGGACCAATTCTTGTCGGCAGGTGGCTTGGCAAAAATGAACCGCTGGGAAGAAGTCATTGCCATGGCCGGACAACCAGGCGGACAGTCGAAGGATGCATTTGACCAATTACTCAATCACGGCATGGCAAGCCAGATCCCTGAAACAACGGACACGAGAGAGCAAATGTACGCACTTCTTCGGGCAGATAACAAGGAACACCGAGAAATCGCGATCGACATGATCGCGCATGGGAACTGGAAGCTCTCGCCGGAGGCGCTGTTTCCGCCCGACGAGGGAGCAGACTTGCTACAGGAGTATTGGGTGGCGAAAGATGTGGTCAAAGCTCTCGTCAAGCGCTCCCAACGAACTTCACGGCAACGGGAATCCGATCTGGAGTTGAAGGCAGTTTGGCAAGCGCTGTACTCAAATTCCCGGCGCTATCAAATGGCGAGGAGTGCCGAAGATTTGCTAAAGCTTCGCGTGGAAAATCGCTCTCGTGCGAATGCAGTCGGGCAGCTATGGCAAGACGAAATCTCCAGGGCCGCCAAGTACGAACCCGTCGTTGACGGTTGGCTAAATCCGTAAAAATAGCCTAGGTCTAGCTTCTTGTTGACCGAGCAAAGTCAAGCAAGGCCAGCGTGAATTCCGCCAAATCGTCGTCCCCACGGTAGCCCGCACCGTAGAACAGGAAAGGCGGACGGTATATGGCACCACAAAACCCGGCGGTCCGCTCGAATGGTCGCATAAATTCTTCGACCGTGTAGAGCCGCGAACCTTCGAGACCGTATTCTTCCATTCCAGCGCCAACCGAAACGGCATGTACCCACTCTTTGCCCGCTATCCGGCTCTCCTCGCCGTAAGCCCAGCCGTAGGTGAGAACTTCGTCAATCCACCGTTTCAGCGGCCACGGACCGCTATACCAATGCATGGGATGAACGAAAATAAGCCGATCAGCCTGTTCGCAAGCGGCGTGCTCGGCGGCAATATCCAGCGGTTCATCCGAATGAAACCGCGTTTCAATCCCAGCCTCTGCCAAAGCCTCGGCCCAGCGTTTTGTGACCCGAGATTGGTCAAATTGGGAATGAAACACGTTTGCCAGAACTCGCACCGCATGAATTATGCGGCTTGTTCGGCACCATGGTAGCGACTTCATCGTTCGACGTTCGGCGATAGTTGCCGAAACGAACGGACCAATTCGGTGTTCCTACAGGGCCACCTGGAGATAGAAATGAAATGGAGGGGCGGACTCGTTGGTCCGTCCCTCGTGGTTGGTGGTTTTGAACCGGTTAGGTTGATCAGGCGGGCATCAAGACGGTATCGATCACGTGGATGATGCCGTTGGATGCTTCCACGTCGGGGGTGATGACGGTGGCGTCGTTGATCTTGACGCCGTGACTGGCATCAATCTTTACTTCTCCGCCCTGAAGGGTCGTGGCTTCGGTCAACTTGGAGACGTCGGCGGCGGTTACCTTTCCGGCCACTACGTGGTAGGTGAGGATGGCGGTGAGCTTGTCCTTATCGGCCAGGACGGCGGTAAGAGTTTCGGCCGGGATCTTGGCGAATGCTTCGTCGGTCGGAGCGAAGACGGTGAATTGGCCGGGGCCGGAAAGGGTCTCAATTAGGCCAGCGGCCGTAAGGGCGGTGGCGAGAGTTTTGAAGGTTCCGGCGGCAACTGCGGTTTCAACGATGTTTTTCATTGTTCTGAAATTTCTGAAATAATGGAAGCGAAATTGCCTCATGCAGTGCTACGAGAGGGGAGCCAAGTCCATTGCCATTTATCGACGGGGGCGTATAAACCTTAGACAACCTTTAGGATGGAACTCATATAAAACAGCGCATTTTCGGTTGATCCTGCGAGAACCATGGGATTACATCGTTGCCTGCAATATGCTCGGATTTCGAGCTGAACCGACTCCAAGGCACGAGAAGTTTTAGTTGAAATTCTCTAGACGTGCGAGTTTGGATTGGTAAAACGCTTTGCTACAATCAACATTCAGTCCGACGAATAGCCCATGGTATCGAAATTATCCTTTTCTAGTCTCGCTCTTTTCGGCGCTTGCGCCGCCTCATTTGCCGTCTTGGAACCCGCCGATACCGTGTACTTTGGTGGCGACATCCTCACCATGGTTGGCAACAAACCCCAGTACGTGCAGCGATTGGCGGTGCGGAACGGCAAGATTGTCTACGTCGGCAGCGCCCAGGGGCTGGGGGCACTCAAAGGTGCTTCCACCAAGGTAGTAAATCTCAACGGCAAGACCCTGATTCCGGGTTTCGTGGATGCGCACAGCCACTACGCAAATGTTGGTCTTCAAGCGACCAGCGCCAACCTACTGCCACCGCCGGATGGCCCCGTGCAAACGATTCCTCAGCTTCAGAAAACGATGCGTGAGTTCATTGCGACCGAACCGTTGGTGAAAATATACGGACTCGCCATTGGATTCAATTACGATGACTCTCAGTTGAAGGAGAAGCGTAGTCCGACCGCAGCCGAACTGGACGCCATCTCCACCGAGATTCCAATCGTCGTCATCCATCAGTCGGGGCATCTCGGCGTCCTGAACTCGCTGGCTTTGAAAAAAGCTGGTATCACGTCGGCCTCCAAGGATCCTCAAGGTGGAGTCATTCGACGTAAGCCCGGTAGTAAAGAGCCCGACGGTGTGGTGGAAGAGATGGCCTTTTTCACGGCGGTTTTTGGCATGTTGCCAAAATATTCGGACGAAGACTTAACGAATCAGCTCCAAAAATCGCTGGCCATTTATGCAGCTAATGGATTCACCACGGTGCAAGAAGGACGGGCGGAGGGCAGTGCGTTAGTAGATCTTTCTAAGACCGCGGCTAAGGGTGCCTTTTTGCTGGACGTAGTAGCCTATCCGGGTTTAGACTCAACCTCAAAGGACCCGGCACTACACGGCCCTCTGATGAGCCACTACTACAAGAATAAGTATCGCCTCGGCGGAGTGAAGCTGACATTCGATGGTTCGCCCCAAGGGAAAACGGCCTATTTCACTCAGCCCTACTACCAGGTTCCGGCGGGCCAGCCCAAGTCGTATCGCGGATACCCGGCGTTTAAGCCGGCGGATGCCCAGAAGTGGGTGGACATGGCCTTTAAGAACAAGTGGCAGCTACTGGTCCACGCAAACGGAGATGCGGCTATTGATGAGCTAATCGAAACGGTTACCAAGGCAAAGGCCAAGTATCCAAATAGCCAGGCGCGGACGGTTTTGATCCACGGCCAGTATCTGCGAAAGGATCAGGTGCCTAAGCTCAAAAGGGCCGGAATTTTTCCCTCCTCGTATCCCATGCACACGTTCTATTGGGGAGACTGGCATCGGCAGTCGGTGGCGGGACCCAAGCGGGCGGAGAACATTTCGCCGACGGGATGGGTTCTGGATAACGGGATGAAGTTCACGATCCACTCTGATGCGCCCGTCACTTTCCCTAATTCCATGCGGATTTTGGATAGCGCAGTGAACCGCACCACGCGATCCGGTTATGTGCTGGGTCCCAAGCAGCGATTGACGCCGTACGTTGCGCTTAAAGCGATGACCATTTGGTCGGCTTACCAGCACTTTGAGGAGGCATCGAAGGGAACTCTCGAACCCGGAAAGCTGGCCGATTTCGTGATTCTGAACCAGAATCCGCTCAAAATCGCTCCCGCCAAGATCATCAACATCAAGGTAGTTGAGACCATTAAAGACGGAAAAACCGTCTTCTCTGCCAAGTAACCCACCACCCAGGATCGCCCCAGCCATCTGGGGCGACCCGATTGCCGTCGGCTAGTGGTCGGCTAGTGGCCGGCGGCGATCAACTGATCGAAAAATCCTTTGCGTACCATCACGTCGTGACCGTAGTCGTGTCCCGTGGTGTGGCTATCGCTATCGCCATGCTCAGCTCCCTTAATGGCGTTGACCGGTCCGCAGTTGTAGGCACTGGCGGCGATTTTGAGGTGCTGATCGGACGTGAGATTTGGGAAATGTTGGGCCACCGTATGGATGTTCGCCTTGATCAGATCCGCTCCGAACGAGAGCAGCGGTCCGGGGTTCGTCTTGTAACTTCCCGAGTCTCGCGCCTGCCGAGCTACATCGTGTTGAATATCGATCTGAATGATGCCAACTCCATGGTACTGCCCACCCTGAAAATCGCCGAGGATGTTCTGGCAATTCGTTTCCCGGCTGGCGATGGCGAAGAAGTAGGTGGCTGGAAAGCCGTGGGTACCGGCTAGGGCCGCTAACTTGTCCGCAAAACCGTGGTCGCGAAGGCTCTTCAGCTGGCTCTTAGCTTGATCGATATTGATGGAAGGCATCGTTGCCATCTTACAACTATCGCGCTACCAGGCAAACACATGATTTCTGAATTTTCAATCAAATCAGTGCCTGCCGACCAAGTGAACATCCATCCTTGATACCGTAAACACCCGGTCGACGGTCTTCACCAACCGCCACAGCCCACCGATCTTTTTCCAGGTATCGATGCCAACTTCGTGTCCGGAAAGCACGGATTTCTTTGTTTCGAGAGAAAATGTGAGGTCGAAGTCCACCTCCACTCGGTCCGGATAAACCTTAGCCGTCCGAAGCTTTTCTTTTGCGGTCCCCGAGATTGCTCCGGCAAACAACCCATCGACCTGCTTCATAAATGCGGGATATGCCGTCACCGTGCCCTGATCGTCTACGTTCACAAAGCTGGCGGCGAAGAAGGTCTTGAAAGTCCGTACATCGGGTTTGACGATGCACTGTTCAATCTTTTTGTACTGAATTCTGATTTCCGACGGGACGTCCGCCCCATAGCTCGTGGCTGCCACCGTAAAGCCAGAAATTGCAATCAAACTTCTTTTCATCATCGCATTCTACCAACGCATTTAGTACCGGTCTCCCACTACGGTGATGACCGAGAGGGCGGAATCAATGTCGGCAAGATCAGTTGCGGTGAGTTCCAATGATGCGGCCGCAAGGTTTTCGTCCAATCGCTCCAACTTTCGGCTACCGGGAATTGGAACGATCCACGGCTTCTGAGCCAGCAGCCACGCGAGCGCGATTTGAGCTGGTGTGCCTCCCTTTTCTGCAGCAATCCGCTGAAGCAGGTCAATGAGACTGCGATTGGCTCGCAACGCTTCTTGAGTAAATCGCGGGTTCCGGCTACGAATATCAGAGCTGTCGAACACGGTCGTTTCGTCGATTTTGCCCGTTAAAAATCCACGACCTAGCGGACTGTACGGAACGAACCCAATTCCCAACTCTTCGCAGATCGGCAAAACTTCGGCTTCCACATTTCTCCACCACAGCGAATACTCGCTCTGGATCGCCGCCACCGGCTGCACGGCATGGGCACGGCGAATTGTCGCGGCATCGGATTCGGACAGTCCAAAATGCTTCACCTTGCCTTCGGCAATCAGATCCCGGACGGTTCCTGCGACATCTTCAATCGGCACCGCGGGATCGGGACGGTGCTGATAAAACAGGTCAATGGCGTCCACGCGCAGCCGGCTCAGGGATTCTTCCGCAACCTGTCGGATGCGCTCGGGGCGACTGTCGTAACCGTTGGCGGGACTCACATTGCCGTCGGTATCTGGTTTGAAACCAAACTTCGTCGCCATGACGACTTGGTCTCGCACGGGGTGCAACGCTTCGCCAACCAGGCGTTCGTTGGTGAAAGGACCATACACTTCGGCCGTGTCAAAGAGGGTGACGCCGCGCTGAACGGCGGCCCGCAGGAAGTCCACCATCTCCTGATCATCGCCGATGGGCTTGTCGCCAAAGCTCATTCGCATGCACCCAAGCCCAATCGCCGAAACCTCGAGTCCTCCGTTGCCAAGCCGTCGCGTTTCCATGTCTACTTGCTATTCTAGCCGCAAATCTTTGCCCCTACCATGCGTGCCATCGCATTTATACACCCGCGTGGGTGGGCCGGGTTACGACCCGGCTGTCCGGCAAGATCAAGAGACCGCCAACGGCGATTAGTAGTAACCCGGTAACCAATACATATGGTCGCCAACTGGTTTCGGTTGGAAGGATGGCAAGCATTCCGGCCCAGGCATTCAGCGATGTATGCAACACCAGGCAAGGCACCATGCTGGGCCCGGTTCTCTGATAGAGCCAGCCAAAAAGCACGGAACCGGCCAGAATGTTCACCAGAAAAGTCGGAATCGCCAGACCCGCCTGAAGGGTTCCCGCCGAGTAGAAGAAGGGAAGATGCCAAAGCCCCCAAACCACGCCGACGAAAAGGCTCGCCCCGCGCCAATTGATGCGTGAGGTTAACGCGGGAGTTAGATATCCGCGCCAGCCCAACTCCTCCCCAAAGGGCCCTCCAACTAGCAACACCAGACCAAAGTTCAAGATCGCCGTCGGGATTTTATCGACAGGTAGAAAGCTGGGCTGCGCGCCTCCGAAGGCAATGTTAAGTCCAACCGCCACCACCATCAGGGCGGGGGGAGTCAGGAATGTCAAGACGTACCAATGCCAACTCACCCGGTAGTTGAAGCATTTGGCCAGCCAACTCCGGCAACCTACCGGTCCTAATGTCAAGAATGCCGTGACAAGCCCCGCCAAGCTGGGGCCAAATCCCGCCAGCACTTTCAGCGCACCACGAAAGAAGGGCAGATCGCCAGTTACCGTACCGTCGACGAAAAGGAGTCCCCAAGTCCAAGCGGAGGCGAGGACGAGAAAGCCAATAATTGGACGAATCCAGCGTAAACGTGCACCTTCAAGACGGATCGCCAAATGCATCCTCCCTCTTACAATCCGGGCGACGAACCGGGAACCGATCGCGGCATACGGCGGAAATAGTGATGCTATCAACCAGCGGACGCATGGTCCAGACTGCCCCTTCCGACTACCGAAAGGCTTGTCTTACAAATGCCGTACATGACTTTGTGTCCAGCAAAACCGCGGGTGGAGATAGCTGGTTCCTGCCTCATCTTCCCACGTAAAGGCATCGGCATGTGGTGATACTGAACGATGCGTTCGCTCCACATTGAAAATCACCGGTCTCACCGAATTGGCTGGCTGCGTGCGGCGGTTTTGGGAGCGAACGACGGAGTCGTGTCGGTTTCTAGCCTGGTGGTAGGGGTCGCTGCCAGCGGAGTGGGGAAGGGGAACCTCATGCTGACCGGTATCGCCGGCCTGGTAGCCGGAGCTCTCTCCATGGCCGCGGGGGAATACATATCCGTTCAGTCTCAGGCGGATACCGAAAACGCCGATCTTGCTCGCGAACGAGCTGAACTGCGTGACGAACCAGAAAGCGAACTGCAAGAGCTGACGGCCATCTACATGGGACGCGGGCTGGATGAAACGCTGGCCAAAGAGGTTGCCGTCCAACTCACCCGAAATGACGCGTTGTCGGCTCATGCTCGCGACGAACTTGGCATCACCGAAACCCTAATGGCGCGGCCGGTGCAGGCTTCTCTATCCTCAGCGGCAGCATTCGCGCTGGGGGCAATCGTTCCCATCATCGCGTGTGCCATGGCACCGTCGAAGTCTGTGAGTTTGGTGACCAGCCTGGCGACCGTTATGACCCTGGCGGTCCTTGGTTCCGTCGCCGCCTTTGTTGGCGGAGCGACCATTTGGAGAGGCGCCCTTCGGGTCACTTTCTGGGGAGTTCTAGCGATGGCTATCACGGCTGGCGTAGGCAAACTTTTCGGCGCGGCCGTTTAGAAGGCTGAAGCATCACTCGGCGCTGAAATACTGCTCAGTCGCCGAAAGGCGGTGCTTTACCCTTCTGCGGGGCAGTTGTATAATGCCGACATCAATGGCGATATTCCGTGGCTCATTAATTGGTTTTGCATTTGCTTTTGCGGCCGCAGCCACGGCTCAAGATAACCGTCCGACCGTGGACGCGATCTACACCAAACTCCTGGACGACACCAACGTCCAAGGAATTGCCCCGCAGTTTGCCCATGGCGTGGTGAACGACTACGGTCAGGTCATCATCACCGGCTACTTTTCGCGCGGGGCCCGCAGCGGGAATGGAATCTACATCGCCGACCAATTTGGGTTCCGCAAGGTCATCGAAGAAGGCGATGCTCTCGATGGAGGCGTCGTCCAGAGCCTTGCCGCCACCCCTGCGATGGACGGCCCGAACGGCTACTTCCTTGGATCGAGTGTCGTTGGATTTGCCGCCACCATCCGAGTGGGAAATCCCGGACAGCCCTACTTTGGCTTTTACCAAACGTCCGGCAGTCGATCTAACCGCACCTTGCGACTTGCCCGCCAGCAGATTGGCAGCTACGGCACTTTCAACTGCTCGGCCGACGGCACCGAACGCGGAAACTGGGCGTTTTCGGCTCAGGCTCCGGATGGCCGCTTTTCTGCTGCGTTCGGCACCCGCACGTCGGCCACCACCGTGCCCGCGCCCATTACATTCACGGCCCACGGCCACGCTTATAACCTTATTGGCGCCGACATGATCAAGGCCGATCAAAGCTCCCTTGGTGGTGCGTACCTCAGCATGACCGGCCAGCCCACCGAGTTTGGCTTGAACCAACAAAGCGGAATACTCTCCCTGGCTGGCGGCAGCCCGAGCCTGTTTTCCAACCGGGCTTACCAATTGCCATTTAAGGCGGGAAGTGGACTCATCGGCGGGGTGAGCTACCAAAGCGGCGTCCCGCAGATGACAGTCTCCCGACTGGGCTCCATCAGCATTCGTGACAACGGTGTCAATCACTTTGAAACGGCCCAGGGCTTCCAGATGAACCCCAGCGGGGTCACGACCAATACCGCTTACAACTACACCACGTTTGGTACCGATCTCCTCTGGTCAAATGCTCGCGGATTAGCGGTGCGGCCAAACTCCAATGTGAGCGGACCGGCGGCAATCAACGCCGCTGGTAATTTGGCGTACCCGTGGAATAACTACAACGGAACACCCGGGCTGGAGATCGACGTGCCGGTGCAGCCGAACCATTATGTCTCGGGTCTATCGCTCTGGCGGATCCCGGAACTTCTTCAGGTAGGCCAGCCCCTCTTCGGCGATTACCTCTACTCGTTCCGTTTCGAGCCAACCCGAAACTTCAATAAATACAACGAGGTGGTGGTTCGTTACATGCTCACTAATGGCCAAACCGGACTACTGAAAGCCAAGCTGGATGTCCCGATCGTGGCGTCGTATGATGCTCGATTCGATTCTAGTGCCGGACAGACGGTGGTGACCGTTACGGGAGATAACTTTAACCCGGCCAATCTGTATCAGATATTGGTACGGCTCGACTCCGGCGCCGAGATCCCCGTATGGCTCCTCCCCACCGCCGATCCCCGAGTCTGGAAGAGCATGGTCGGCGACCTCGCGTTCGGTACCGCCTTCAGTCTCAACGTCGAGAAATACAACGGAGACTACGGAACCCCGACGGTCCGGTTGACGGTTCACTGAGCGAATTCGAGGGCCTGGCTCTCCTGGATCCTCGAAGTCGTGATTAGGTCGATGTCGGATTCTGGTTAATGCTACTGCTTGCCAAGTTCCTCGGTACTTCTCAGCGGGCCATCGTGCAAGAGTGCCCAGCAGGACTTGAAGCCCATGGTCATGAGGGCGGTTACCCGGTGATTTCCGTCGGCTAGATTGATGGAGCCATCTCGTTCTCGCCACCCGATTACCGGGGGAAGGCTTTCGACCGAAGGTTGGGTCGCCACGATCGCGTTAACCGCTCTATTCCACTCCACCGGATCTTGGGGAAATCGATAGGATTCGGAGGGACCGGCAATGCGAACCAACCGAGAAATCTCGACTAGTTGTGGCGGTAACCAGATGGACGAATACGCCCGAACGCGCCGAAGCAGACCCAAGTTTTGCCACGATTCCACCTGCAGGTATCGCTCAATCCAATCCTGCCCTTCGCCCCG